>JAOPWK010000245.1 GCA_025965735.1 Frankiales bacterium | reverse complement strand
TCCTGGCCCACCCCCGCGACGCTGGGGGCCCCGGCCGCGCCGGCGCCGCGCGAGTCTCCCACCGCGGCACCCGCCGCTCCCGCGGTCGCGGGCGGCATCGACGCGGCCGCCCTGCGTGCGGCGTGGGACACCGTGCTGGCGGCCGTGAAGACGCGCAAGCGGACTGCGCACGCCCAGCTGGCCGACGCCACGGTCGCGCAGGTCAGCGGCCGGACGCTGGTGCTGGCCTTCCAGCACGCGCCGATCCTGCGGCAGTTCCAGGCGGGCACCGGACCGGACGTGCTCAAGGAGGCCCTGCAGGAGACCCTCGGCGCCGACCTCGACCTGCGCTGCGTCCTGCACGAGAGCCTCGCGCCGCACGACCACGGCGCCACGCCGCGCACCCCGGCGGCCGCCCCCGCTCCGCCGCCCGTCGAGACCGGCTTCGCGCCGGGCGACGAGGCCGTGCCCGACGACCCGGACGCGCCCCCGCAGGCCGCCGCGCCACGTGGCGAGGACGCCGCCCTCCGACTGGTCGTCGACCAGCTCGGCGGCAAGCTCGTGAGCACCACCGGCGACGCGGAGGCCCACCCGTACGCTCCCCTCACACCCGCACGCGAGGAGACCCCGATGGCCGGCCCCGGACAGCCGAACATGCAGCAGCTCATGAAGCAGGCGCAGAAGATGCAGGCGCAGCTCGTGGAGGCGCAGGCCAAGCTCGCCGAGACCGAGGTCACCGGCACCGCGGGCGGCGGGCTCGTCACCGCCGTCGTCACCGGCTCCGGCGACGTCGTCAGCATCAAGATCGACCCCAAGGCCGTGGACCCGGACGACGTGGAGAGCCTCGAGGACCTGGTCATCGCGGCCATCCGGGACGCCTCGGGCAACGCGCAGGAGCTGCAGCAGACGACGATGGGCCCGCTCGCCGGCGGGCTGGGCGGCCTCGGCCTGCCCGGGATGTAGCTCGGGGACATGTACGAAGGCGCCGTCCAGGACCTCATCGACGAGCTCGGCCGGCTGCCCGGCGTCGGGCCGAAGAGCGCGCAGCGGATCACCTTCCACCTGCTCGCGGCCGACCCGGTCGACGTGCGCCGGCTGGTCACCGCCCTGACCGAGGTCAAGGACAAGGTCCGCTTCTGCCGGATCTGCGGCAACGTCAGCGAGCAGGACGAGTGCCGGGTCTGCCGCGACCCGCGCCGCGACCTGTCGGTGATCTGCGTGGTCGAGGGGTCCAAGGACGTGGTCGCGATCGAGAAGACGCGCGAGTTCCGCGGGCGGTACCACGTCCTCGGCGGCGCGATCAGCCCGATCGAGGGCATCGGACCGGACGACCTGCGGGTGCGCGAGCTGATGGTGCGCCTGCAGGACGGGGCGGTCACCGAGCTGATCCTGGCCACCGACCCGAACCTCGAGGGCGAGGCGACGGCCACCTATCTCGCGCGGCTGATCGGCCCGATGGGGCTGCGCGTCACCCGGCTCGCCAGTGGGCTGCCCGTGGGGGGCGACCTGGAGTACGCGGACGAGGTCACCCTCGGCCGCGCTTTCGAAGGACGGAGACAGGTCGATGTCTGAGGCCAGTGCAATGGACGCGAGCCCCGAACCCCGTGAGGACCTGGAGCTGGCGACCGACGTCGCGCGCGACGTCCGCTCGTTCCTCGAGACCGTCGAGCTGGTCGCCTCCGGGCGTGCCGGCGCGCAGGCGGTCGCGCTGCTGCTGCTGGACGTCGCGCAGATGTGCGTCGCCGGGGCGCACCTCGGCGCCCGTACCGACGTCATCCTCGACAGCAACGTCGAGCCGCTGCTGGACCCGCTGCCGGACCTGGACAAGGTGCGCGACGGCCTGGTCGAGCAGCTCGAGGCGATCGACTCCTACGCCGAGGTCTTCGACCCGTACGACGACGAGCCGCCGGTGCCGTACCGGCTGTCGGACGACCTCGCCGAGATGACCAACGACCTGTTCCGCGGGCTGCTGCACTACGACGCCGGCCGCGGACGCGAAGCGCTGTGGTGGTGGCAGTTCACCTACCTCAACAGCTGGGGCGGCTCGGCCGGTGCGGCCCTGCGGGCGCTGCAGAGCGTCGTCGCGCACGTGCGGCTGGACGCCGCGGACGAGCCGCTGCCGGAGGACGTCTAGCGCCTCGCCGGCCGGTGCCGCCCGCGCCGGTAGTCTTGCGCGCATGGGCCTCGTCGTGCAGAAGTACGGCGGCTCGTCGGTCTCCGACGCCGAGCGCATCAAGCGCGTCGCCGAGCGCATCGTCGCCACCAAGAAGGCCGGCCACGACGTCTGCGTCGTCGTGAGCGCCATGGGTGACACCACCGACGAGCTGCTCGACCTCGCGCAGCAGGTGTCGCCGCTGCCGCCGGGTCGCGAGCTGGACATGCTGCTCACCGCCGGCGAGCGCATCTCGATGGCCCTGCTGGCGATGGCGATCCAGTCGCTGGGGCTGTCGGCGCGCAGCTTCACCGGCAGCCAGGCCGGTGTCATCACCGACTCCACGCACGGCAAGGCGCGCATCATCGACGTCACGCCGGGGCGCATCACCACCGCACTGGGCGAGGGCCACATCGCGATCGTGGCGGGCTTCCAGGGCGTCAGCCAGGACAGCAAGGACATCACCACGCTCGGCCGCGGTGGCTCCGACACGACCGCCGTCGCGCTGGCGGCAGCTCTCGGCGCCGAGGTCTGCGAGATCTACAGCGACGTCGACGGCGTCTACACCGCCGACCCGCGCATCGTCCCGAACGCCAAGCACCTGCCGACGGTGTCGTACGAGGAGATGCTCGAGCTGGCCGCGTCCGGCGCGAAGATCCTGCACCTGCGCTGCGTCGAGTACGCCCGCCGCTACGACGTCCCGCTCGTCGTCCGCTCGTCGTTCAGCCAGAAGCCCGGCACGTTGATCACAGGAGACCCCGTGGAGCAGGCCATCATCAGCGGGGTCGCGCACGACCTCTCCGAGGCGCGGGTCACGGTGGTCGGCGTCCCCGATAAGCCGGGCGAGGCGGCAGCCATCTTCCGCGCCGTCGCGGACGCCGAGGTCAACATCGACATGATCGTGCAGAACGTCTCCGGAGCGACCGACCGCACCGACATCTCCTTCACGCTCCCCAAGAGCGACCTGGCGACGGCCATGTCCGCGCTGTCGAAGCTGCAGGCGGCCGTCGGCTTCGAGTCGCTGCTGTCCGACGAGCACATCGGCAAGGTCTCGCTGGTGGGCGCCGGCATGAAGAGCCACCCGGGCGTCACGGCCACCTTCTTCGAGGCGCTGGCCAAGGGGAGCATCAACGCCGAGGCGATCAGCACTTCCGAGATCCGCATCTCGGTCGTCTGCCGCGACACCGACGTCCCGAACGCCGTGCGCGCCGTCCACGACGCGTTCGAGCTGGGCGGCGACGAGGGCGCGACCGTCTACGCCGGAACCGGCCGCTAGCCGCTCGTAGACTGCCCCCATGACAACAGTGGGGGTCGTCGGCGCCACCGGCCAGGTGGGGGCCGTCATGCTCCGCCTGCTCGACGAGCGGGACGTGCCGCTGGACGAGCTGAGGCTGTTCGCCTCCGCCCGCTCCGCCGGCAGCACGCTGTCCTTCCGCGGTCGCGACATCACGGTGGAGGACGCCTCGACCGCCGACGTGTCCGGCCTGGACCTCGCGCTGTTCTCCGCCGGCGGCGGCACGTCCAAGGAGCTGGCGCCGAAGTACGCCGCTGCCGGTGCGCTGGTCATCGACAACTCCAGCGCCTGGCGCATGGACCCCGACGTCCCGCTGGTCGTCAGCGAGGTCAACCCGCACGCTCTGGACGAGGCGCGCAAGGGCATCGTCGCGAACCCGAACTGCACGACGATGGCCGCGATGCCGGTGCTCAAGCCGCTGCACGACGCGGCGGGCCTGGTGCGCATCGTCGCGAGCACCTACCAGGCGGTGTCCGGCAGCGGGCTGGCCGGGGTGGAGGAGCTCGACGGCCAGGTGCGCAAGACGGCGGACCGCGCCACCGCGCTGGTGCACGACGGCCGGGCCGTCGACTTCCCCGCGCCGAGCAAGTACGTCGCACCGATCGCGTTCAACGTGCTGCCGATGGCGGGCTCCGTCGTCGACGACGGGTCGTACGAGACCGACGAGGAGCAGAAGCTCCGCAACGAGAGCCGCAAGATCCTGGGCATCCCGGACCTGCGGGTGTCCGGCACCTGCGTGCGCGTGCCCGTCTTCACCGGCCACTCGCTGTCGCTCAACGTGGAGTTCTCGCGGGCGATCTCGGTCGACGAGGCGACCGAGCTGCTGCGCGGCGCTCCCGGTGTGGAGCTCACCGACGTCCCGAACCCGCTGCTGGCCGCCGGACGCGACCCGTCCTACGTCGGCCGCCTCCGCCAGGACGGCGACCACGGGCTGGCGCTGTTCGTGAGCAACGACAACCTGCGCAAGGGCGCGGCCCTGAACGCCGTGCAGATCGCCGAGCTCGTCCTGGGCAGGACCGGCGCGTGACCGACCCCACGCAGGCGATCCCCACCGACGGCCCCCAGCGGGTCGTCGCCGACCGCTACCGGCTGGTCAGCCTGCTCGGCCGCGGTGGCACCGCCGAGGTGTGGAAGGCCGAGGACGAGTCGCTCGGACGCAGCGTCGCGCTGAAGCTCGTCACGGTGCAGACCGACGAGAGCTCGGCCCGTGCCGGCGAGGAGGCGCGGCTGCTGGCCCGCCTGTCGCACCCGTCCATCGTCCCGGTCTACGACGCGGGAACCGACGAGCACAGCCGGCCGTGGGTCGTCATGGAGCTCGTCGAGGGCGAGACGCTCTCCGACACGATCGGTCGCGGCCCCATCCCCTCCGAGCGCGTCGCGGTGATCGGCGGCTCGGTCGCGCAGGCGCTGGCGTACTGCCACGGCCAGGGCTTGGTGCACCGCGACGTGAAGCCCGGCAACGTGCTCATCGGCGGGGACGGCCGGGTGCGGCTGACCGACTTCGGGATCGCCCGGCTGGTGGACGCCGCGCGCGTCACCTCCACCGGGATGATGGTCGGCACCGCGTCCTACCTCGCACCGGAGCAGGTCGCGGGGGAGCCGGTCGGCCCGCCCGCCGACGTCTACGCGCTCGGCCTGGTCCTGCTCGAGTGCCTCACCGGCGAGCGGGAGTACGCCGGGAGCACCGTCGAGGTGGCCCTCGCCCGCCTGCACCGCCAGCCCGACGTGCCCGACAGCCTGCCCGGCGGCTGGGCCGGGCTGCTCCGCGCCATGACTGCCCGCGCGCCGGAGGACCGGCCGCTGCCGGCGCAGGCCGCCAAGGAGATGGGCGTCATCGCCAACGGCGGTCAGGCCACCACGGTCATGGCCGCACCGACCGTCGCCGCGCCCGTGGTCGACCGCACCCAGGTGCTGTCGCAGACGCGCGTCGCGCCGGTGCCGGCGGCGCAGGTCGCCTCCCGTCCGGTCGCCGTTGCGCGCCCGCCCCGCAACAACTGGCCGTGGGTGCTGGCGCTGCTGGCCGTGGCCGCCCTCATCGGCGCCGGCGCCGTCTACGCCTCCCAGCAGGGCGGCACCACCACCGGGCCGCTGCCGGCCGTGGACGCCGACGTGCCGGAGCCGCTGCGCGCCGACCTCCAGCAGCTGCAGGCGGAGGTGGAGTCGTGAGGGCGCTCTGGCTCGTCCCGGCCCTCGCAGTGACCCTCACCGCCTGCAGCGGCTCGCCGCAGGACGAGCTGCGCGCGGACGTCCAGGCCGTGACCCTGGCCGCGAACGACGGCTCCGCGCCGGCCCTGCGCGACGCGGTCGAGGAGCTGCTGGCGACGATCCGCGCGCAGATCGGCAGCAACGAGCTCGACCGCGCGGAGGGCGACCGGCTGCGCGCCATCGCGCTGCGCATCCAGGAGCAGGCAGCCCTGCTGGAGCAGCCCTCGCCGTCGCCGACCCCAGAGCCCACCGAGGAGGAGCCCGAGCCGGAGCCGACGGAGGAGGAGCCCGAGCCGGAGCCGACCCAGGAGGAGCCCGAGCCGGAGCCGACCGAGGAGGAGCCCGAGCCGGAGCCGACCGAGGAGGAGCCCGAGCCGGAGCCCAGCGTCGAGGTCGTGGTCCCGATCCAGGAGTCCCCGCCGACCGCGCAGTCGCAGACCGGCCCTGGCAGCTCCGCGGCGCCCAGCCCTGCCGCATGAGGCCGGTCCTGCTGGCGCTGCCGCTGGCCCTCGGCCTGTTGGCCGGGTGTGGCAGCGACCCGGCGGACGAGGTGCGCGCGCAGGTCGCTGCGCTGACGGACGCCGCTAACGCGGGCGACGCCGACCGCGTGCGGGAGCGGGTCGACGCGCTGCTCTCGACCGTGGAGGCGCAGCGCGACGCGCTCGGCGGAGCGGAGGCCGACCGGCTGACCGCGCTCGCGACCTCGGTGCGCACCAACGCCGACGTCATCGACACGGACCTGCTCGAGCGCCGCCGCGCAGAGGCGGAGGCCGAAGCCGCCGCTCAGCAGCTGGCCGAGGCGAAGCGGCAGCTCGAGCAGGAGCGGCGCAAGGCCGAGGAGGCCGCGCGGCAGGCCGACGACGGCAAGGGCAAGGGCAAGGGCGGCGACGACGACAAGGACGAGGACGACGACTGAGCCGTCGTCTACTCCGGCGCCGGCAGCCCGACGTGCCGCGCCACGAACTCCAGCTCCGCCTTCATCTGCCGCACCCGCTCGTCGACGACCAGCGAGCCGTGTCCGGCGTCGAAGCGGTACACCTCGACGGCCTTGCCGGCGGCCGCCGCCGCGGCCAGCCAGTTGTCGATCTGGCGGATCGGGCAGCGCGGGTCGTTGGCACCCGCGAGCACCAGCACCGGCGCCTGCACCGCCTCCACGTAGGTCAGCGGTGAGCACTGCCGGTACAGCTCCGGCACCTCCTGCGGAGAGCCCCCGAACAGGGAGCGGTCGAAGGCCCGCAGCTGCTCCATCTCGTCCTCATACGCCGCGAGGTAGTCGGCGACCGGCACCGCCGCGACGCCGGCCGACCAGAGCGACGGCTGGGTGCCGAGGCCGAGCAGGGTGAGGTAGCCGCCCCACGAGCCACCGGCCAGGACGCACCGCGTCTCGTCCGCCAGCCCTGACGCGACCGCCCAGTCCCGTACCGCGGCCACGTCCTCGAGCTCGGTCAGGCCGGGCCTGCCGGTGATGGCGTCGCGCCATGCGGCGCCGTAGCCGGTGGAGCCGCGGTAGTTCACGTGCACGACCGCGCAGCCGAGGTCGACGTACGCGGCCCGGTCCGCGGCGAAGCTGTCGCTGTCGTGCCACGTCGGTCCGCCGTGCACGAGGAAGACGGTCGGGAACGGCCCGTCGCCGACCGGCTGAGCGACCAGCGCGTGGACGGTGCCGCCCGGTCCGTGCACGAAAGCGTCTGCCACCTCGACGGAACCGGGTGCCGGCTCGCCTGGCGCGGTCAGGACGACGTCGCCGCTGGTGGAGCGGATGACGGTCGGGGAGGCGGCCGAGGACCAGGAGTACTCGACGCTGCCGTCCGGCCGGGCGGTCGCACCGCCGATGGTGCCGGGCGGGGTCGGCAGCGGCGTCACCTGGCCGTCGAGCGTGACCCGGTGCAGCGTCGAGCGGCCCCGGGCCTCGGCGCTGACCAGCAGCGCGGACCCGTCGGCGTACCAGTCGGCGTCCAGGTCGCCCTCGAGCGAGGACAGGTCCGGGTGCACCTCCTGGCCAGTGCGCGGGTCGACCACGAACGGCAGCGGGCGTCCCTCGCGCTCGTGCACGGCGAGCAGCCGCTCGTCGCCGGGAACGGGGGAGAAGCCGACCGCGTGCAGGCCAAGGCCCTCGCCGTCCCAGCGCTCCCAGACGATCACGCCCGAGAGCGTCAGCACGCGCAGCGCGCGGTGCCTGCTGTCGCCGTGCTCGGAGTGCTCCAGCACGACGAGCTGCTCGTCCCGGGAGAGCCCGCCGAGGTCGGCGTCGTGCTCGCTGGCGTACAGCACCTCCGCGGATCCGCCTCGTACGACGTGGATCGAGGAGCCGTCGTCGGTCGAGCACCCGACCACCACGACCTCGCGCCCGACCTCCAGACCGGCCGGGTACGCGGCCGGCACGCCCGGCACGGCGTCGGTGTCAGCGCCACCGGCGAAGGGCTGGCGCTTCCAGCTGCCGAACTCGTCGCCGTCGGTGTCGTCGAACCACCAGACCTGCTCCCCGTCGGGCGACAGGGCTCCGTCGCTGGTCCCGTTGGCGCGGCTGGTCACCTGGCGGTGCTCGCCGGTCGCGCGGTCCCAGGCGTACAGCTCGAAGGTGCCGGTGGGGTTCGAGACGTAGAGGCAGCGGTGCGGGGCGTCCGTCGCCCAGTCCGGCAGCGAGACGCGGGTGGCACGGAAGCGCTGCTCCCAGAGGGCGGTCATCGTGCCAGTCTGCCCGGCATGAGCGACGACCCGAAGGCGGTCCTGCACCACTACCTGCGCCAGGGGCGGGAGGCGCTGCTGTGGAAGCTGGACGGGCTGTCGGAGTACGACGTGCGACGGCCGATGACGCCGACCGGCACCAACCTGCTCGGCCTGGTGAAGCACGTCGCGAGCGTCGAGGCCGGCTACCTCGGCGACTGCTTCGGGCGCCCGTTCCCGGTGCCGCTCCCGTGGATGGCCGAGGACGCCGAGCCGAACGCGGACATGTGGGTGCCGGCCTCGGAGTCACGGGCGTCGGTGCTCGAGCTGCACCACGCGGCAGCCGCGCACGCGGACGCCACCATCGACGCGCTGCCGCTGGAGGCGCCCGGTCATGTGCCGTGGTGGCGGCTGCGGTCGCAGGACGTCACGCTGCAGCAGGTCCTGGTGCACGTCGTCGCCGAGACGCACCGGCACGCCGGGCACGCCGACCTGGTGCGCGAGCTGGTGGACGGCGCGGCCGGCCTGCGCGTCGAGGCGACGAACCTGCCGGACGACCTCGACTGGGCGGCGTACCGCGAGCGGCTGGAGGACAGCGCGCGCACGGCGGAGGGCTAGGTTCGCGACGTGGCGGCGGTGGAGCTGGACGAGCTGGTGGTCCCCGACACGGGCGCGCTGCGGGAGTGGCTGGCGGTGCACCACTCCACCTCGCCCGGGGTCTGGCTGGCGCTGGCGCGCAAGGGGAGTCGCACGACCACGCTGACCTGGCAGGAGGCCGTCGACGAGGCGCTGTGCGTCGGGTGGATCGACGGGCAGGGCCGCAAGCGGGACGACGAGACCTCCTCGATCCGGTACACCCCGCGCGGTTCCCGGAGCATGTGGTCGCAGCGGAACGTGGAGAACGTCGCCCGGCTCGAGGCGGCCGGTCGCATGACGGCCGCCGGCCGCGCGGCGGTGGAGGCGGCCAAGGCGGACGGCCGGTGGGGTCGCGCCTACGCCCCGTCGTCCGAGGCGGAGGTGCCGGCGGACCTGCTCGCCGCGGTGGCCGCCGCACCGGAGGCGCAGGCCATGTTCGACGTCCTGACGAAGACGAACCGGTACGCCCTGACCCACCGGCTCGGGGCGGTGAAGCGGGCGGAGACGCGGGAGCGGAAGATCGTCGAGTTCGTGGCGATGCTGGCGCGGCACGAGAGCCCGCACCCGCAGAAGGCACGGCCGCCGGAGCACCAGGTCTGAGGCGGCTCCCGGCTCCCGGTCGCGCCTTCCCGCGCAGGTCCTCGTGCGCTTGCCGGGTGGAGCAGGCTGCGGCGACGCCTGATGTCCGGTCCCCCCCGGTTCCCGACATCGCCTGCTGCACAGCCACTTTGAAGTTCAGTTCTGTCGGAGGCCGGGTCTAGCGTGCTCGTCATGGGAGCGGGTCAGGTGGCGTTCGCGGTGGCGACGGATGTCGTTGCGCTGGACGAGCTGGCTGCTGAGTCGGCGGTGCAGGAGCTCTCGCGTGGCGCCGCCCACGCCGGGCAGCTGCGGATGCTGCTGCGGCTGCACGCGGTCGGTCGGGCCGCGGGCGTGGGGCTGTCGACGGTGTCGCACGCGGCTCTGGCGCTGGGTTGCTCGGAGCACCGGGCGGGGCAGCTGCTGGCAGGGAGGTGGCCGAGCGGCGTGCGGATGTCTGCCTGGCTCGCCGGTGCCGTGCGGCGCGGAGCTGCTGGTCCACCTGACGATCGACACCGCGCTCGGGACGAGCGACCAGCCGGCGGAGCTGGTCGGGCACAGCCCGCTCGAGCCCGACCTGCTCCAGGCGCTTCTGCTCGCCGGCCCGCGGCTGCGACCGGCTTGGACCGACGAGCAGGGGGTCGTCGTGGCTGTCGGGGACCGGGTCGTGCTGCCGCAGCGCGCTGATCCCGCGTCGGTGCGGGAGGCGCTGCTGCACCTGGCCGCGCTGCCACCAGCCCCGGCCAAGGGCACGCCTGGCTCAGCCCGCTCCAGCAGGACGAGGAGCTGTGGTGGCTCGCCGACTGCCCGGACGACCCCGAGAGCCTCGAGCTACGGCCGACGGCGACGCAAGAGGCCGAGCCGACCGACCGCCTCGGGAACCTGCTCCGCAAAGGCGACGCACGATGAAGCCTCGACCTCGACGACCCCACGTATGGCTGGACGAGGCGCACCTCTGAGCCACGCCGGTACCCGGCCGGACAGCAGCGAAGGGCACCGGCCGCTGTGCGCCGATGCCCTTCTCGGGACCGCTGGGCGCCACCGGAGTGACCCCGTTGTCGGGGTGACAGGATTTGAACCTGCGACCTCTGCGTCCCGAACGCAGCGCGCTACCAAGCTGCGCCACACCCCGGATCCTTGCGCCGCCGAGCCTACCGGACGCCTGCGCGTGCTGCCTGCGGCACCAGGTCCAGCACGGTGACCTCCGGGCGGCAGCAGAACCGCACCGGGAGGTACGGCGAGGAGCCCAGCCCGGCGCTGACGTGCAGCCAGCCGCCCTCGCCACGGGTGAGCCCACGGGCCCGGCTGCGCTGCAGGTCGCAGTTGGTGACGAGCGGGCCTGCGCCCGGCAGCCGGAGCTGCCCGCCGTGCGTGTGGCCGGCCAGGACCAGAGCGTGCCCGTCCCGCTGGTAGGACCGCAGCAGCGCGCGCTGGGGCGTGTGCGTGACGCCGATCCCGAAGCCCTGCACCGGACCGGCCACCAGGCCGTAGCGGTCCCGCCGCAGGTGCGCGTCGTCGGTACCGGTCAGGACCACCGGACGGCCACCGACCTGCATCGTGGTGCGCCGGTGCGTGAGGTCGGTCCAGCCGCGGTCGGCGAGCAGGCCGACGGCGCGGTCCCACGGCAGGTCGGCCTTGCGCCGTCGGGGCGGCCCGCCCTTGAGGTAGCCGAGCGGCGCCGGCCGCACCGGCGTGAAGTAGTCGTTGTTCCCGGGCACCAGCACCCCCGGCGTGCCGTCCGCGGTGAGGGCGCCGAGGGTGTCGGCGAGCAGGCCGAAGGCGTCCGCGGAGGAGACGTGGTCACCGGTCGAGACGACCAGGTCGGGCTCGTGCACGACGAGGTCGCGGATCCACGCCGACATCCGGGTGTGCCGCGGCAGCAGGTGCAGGTCGGACAGGTGCAGCAGCCGCAGCGGCGCCCAGCCGGGCGGCAGCACCGGCACCGAGACCTGCCGCACCACAGGGAAGTGCGGCTCCACGAACGGCCACGCGCCCAGCGCCGCGCCGGCGGCGAAGAGCGGGCGGAGGCGCACCGGGTCACCCTAGGCGGGCACGTAGGGTCGCGGGCATGGGCGAGCTCAAGGACCGGCTGCAGCAGGACCTCACCACCTCGATGAAGGCGCGGGACGAGCTGCGCACGTCGACGCTGCGGATGGTGCTCACCGCGATCGGCAACGAGGAGGTCGCCGGCAAGGCGGCCCGCACGCTGACCGGGGACGAGGAGCTGAAGGTGCTCGCCCGGGAGGCCAAGAAGCGGCGCGAGGCGGCCGAGGCGTTCCGTTCCGGCGGGGCGGCCGACCGCGCCGACCGCGAGCTCGCTGAGGAGCAGGTGCTCGGCGACTACCTGCCCCAGCAGCTGTCGGACGAGGAGCTGACCGCCCTGGTCGCGGAGGCGCTGGCGGAGAGCGCCGCCAGCGGGCCGCAGGCCATGGGCCAGGTCATGAAGGTCGTCGGGCCCAAGGTGGCCGGGCGCGCCGAGGGCGGACGCGTCGCGGCGGCCGTGCGGGCAGCGCTGGCCGGCTGAGCCGAAGACCCGGCAGTTCGGGCGTCAGCCCTTGCCCTTGCCGTTCCCCTTGCCCTTGGGGCCTGCCTGCGTCTCGGTGGTCGGCTGCGGGGCGGTGGCCGGTGGCACGTACGCCGCCGGCTCGGCCTCGGCCGAGGGAGCCGGCTGCACGAAGCGCTCGCGGCCGTTCGAGGTGTAGACGGTGACGGTCGCCCCGGTGCGGACCGTGCGTCCCGCTCGCGGCGAGGTGTAGGCGACGTCGCCGCGCTGCACCGGTGCGGCAGCCACCCGGCCGCCGTCGCGGATGCCGAACCCGGCCGCCGTCAGCAGGTCGACCGCCACGTCGTACGGCTGGCCGCGCACGTCCGGGACCTCCACCTCCTGACCGTCGGCGACCTCCCGGTCCTCCCGCTCGAAGCGGGTCTCCGGCACGCCCTCCAGCGCTCCCTGCATCGCCTGGCGCCAGATCGCGGCCGGCAGTGTGCCGCCGTAGACCTGCCGGTAGTAGCGGCCGTTGATCCGGACGTTCTTCATGTCCTCGGGCTGCGGCTTGCCGACCCAGACGGTGGTGGCCAGGTCCGGGGTGTAGCCGGCGAACCAGGCGGCGCGCGAGCCGTTGGTGCTCCCGGTCTTGCCGGCGGCGGGACGGCCGATCCCGGCGGACGTGCCGGTGCCCTTCTGCACGACGCCCTGCAGGACGGAGTTCACGGTGTCGGCAATGCCCTGCTCGATGACCTGCTTGCAGGGCTCCTGCGTGAGCTGGATCGGCTGGTTCTTGGAGTCCAGCACCTCGGTCACGACGCGCGGCGGGCAGTAGAGGCCGCGCGCGGCGTACGTCGCGTAGACCCCGGCCATGGCCAGCGGGCTCACCTCGTTGACGCCGAGGGTGAAGGCGCCGCCGCGCAGCAGCGGGTCCTTGGGCACGCCGTCCTTGAACTGCTTGACGCCCAACGACTCGGCCAGCGACGCAGGTGCCTCCAGGTCGACCCGCTCGGCGAGCTGCACGTAGAAGGTGTTGACGGAGTTCCACGTGCCGGTGCGCATGTCGTAGGTGCCGCCGCCGCTGTCGGTGTCGCCGGCGTTGCTCAGCGTGTACCGCTCCGTGCCGTCCTCGGTGTAGTTGAGGAAGACGTCGGAGGTGTACTTGTTCGGCGAGTACAGCGAGAGGCCGAGCGGTAGGCCCTGCTGCAGGGCGGCGGTCAGCACGAACGGCTTGAACGTCGAGCCGGCCTGCATGCCGCTGGAGCCGCCGATCGCCAGGTTGACCTTCGTGTGGCCCGGCTTCTTCTGCTCGCTGTAGAAGCGGTTGACGGCCATCGCCTTCACGTCGCCGGTACCGGGCTCGACGCTGTTGATGGCGGTGGCTGCCTGGTACGGGTCGTCACGGGGCACCCGCTCGTCCGCGGCCGTCTGCACCGCCTTCTGCACCACCGGGTCCAGGGTCGTCCGGATCGTCAGCCCGCCGGCGAGCAGCCGGTCCTGGCGCTCCTCCTTGGTCTTGCCGAGCGCCTCGCCCACCGGCGTCTCCTCGAGCACCCGGCGGACGTAGTCGCAGAAGAACGGCGCCTGCACGGCCGGGTTCTCGCAGCCGCTCAGGACCGGGCTGATCTTGAACTGCGGCGTGCTCGCCGCTGTCTGCGCCCGCCGGTCCTCGGTGATGAAGCCCTCGGCCGCCATCCGGCGCAGCACCAGGTTGCGGCGGTCCAGCAGGCGCTGCATGAGCTTCGGGTCCTGCCGGGCCTTGACCGGGTCGAAGCGGCCAGGGCTCTGGACGATCCCGGCGAGCAGGGCGCCCTCGTCCAGGGTGAGGTCCTTCGCCGGCTTGCCGAAGTAGAAGTTCGAGGCCGTCCCCACGCCGTACACGCCGTTGCCGAAGTAGGCGATGTTCAGGTAGCGCTCGAGGATCTCGTCCTTGCTGAGCTCCTTCTCGATCGCCAGGGCGTAGCGCGCCTCCTTCAGCTTGCGGTCCAGCGTCGCCTCGACCGCGGCGTTCTGGCCGGCCTTGGTGCTGGCCGCCTGCAGCAGCGCGTTCTTGACGTACTGCTGGGTCAGCGTCGAGCCGCCCTGGGTGACGCTCCCGGCCTGGCTGTTCTCCACGGCGGCGCGCAGGGTGCCCTTGTAGTCGATGCCGTGGTGGGCGTAGAAGCGGGCGTCCTCGACGGCGATGAAGGCCTTGCGGGTGAGGTCGGGGATGAAGCGCAGCTCGGCGAGCACCCGGTTCTCGCGGTAGAGGATCGCCAGCAGCGAGCCGTCGGAGGCGAGGATCTTGCTGCGCTGGGCGAGCGTCGTCTGCTGCAGCTCCGCCGGCAGCACGAGGAACTCGTCCGCGCCCGCCTTGGCGGTCAGGCCGAGGCCACCGACGATCGGGAAGGCGACC
The DNA here is from genome assembly GCA_025965735.1 of Frankiales bacterium. Taxonomy (GTDB): domain Bacteria; phylum Actinomycetota; class Actinomycetes; order Mycobacteriales; family SCTD01; genus SCTD01. Next base: position 7,843 of record JAOPWK010000245.1, on the reverse strand, counting down.
CCGGCGAGCAGCAGCCCGGTGACGGCGCTGGCGAGCAGGGCGTACGCGAGCCGGACCGGCGCAGGCGCCGACCGGCTGGGAAGGCGGGACACTGCTCCAGCGTACGGCGGGGCGTCCTGCCGTGCGGGCGGGCGCGCGGTGTCCGTTCCGTCCGCATAGTCCTAGAGGACTACCCCAAGACAGTCCTAACAGGGACTGCCGGGTACACCGCCCGGTCCGTAGGTTGGACCCACGTCGGAACCCCTCGTCCGGCCCCCCTCACGTCAGGACACCTGCATGACCGTGACCCCCTTCGAGAGCCCGCAGGCCTGGACCGCGCTGTCCGCCTGCAAGAACGCCGACCCGGACGAGCTGTTCGTCAGCGGCGCCGCCCAGAACCGCGCCAAGGCCGTCTGCATGGGGTGCCCGGTCCGCACCGAGTGCCTGTCCGACGCGCTGGACAACCGCGTCGAGTTCGGCGTCTGGGGCGGCATGACCGAGCGCGAGCGCCGTGCGCTGCTGCGCCGCCGCCCGGACGTCACGAGCTGGCGCGAGCTGCTCGAGACCGCCCGCGCCGAGCACCTCGCCGGCACCCAGGCGGTCTAGCCCTCAGGTCTCACAGACCGGCCGTCCGACGGCCCCGGCTCCTCGGCCCTGCACCCGCGACCCGGGTGCAGGGCCGACGTCGTCCCTGGCGCAGGTCAGGCGGGGACGGCCGCGGCCTGACCGCCGGCCATGTCGGCGCCCACCGCGCGCAGCCCGTCCAGGTCGTGCACGTCGCCCGGCAGCGCGGCCACCTCGACGACCGGCACGCCGGGGTGGGCGCCGGTGAAGCGCTCCTGCAGCCGGCGCTCGCGGGCGGCCAGCGCCATCCGCTCCGCGTGCAGCCGCAGGACGGCCGCCGGCATCTCGTGCCCGCCGGACTCGTCCAGTGCCTGCGCGGCGGCCAGCGACCGCTCCACGGTGAGGACGGCGCTGCCAGAACGGTGCACCCGGTTCACGACCAGGCCGGCCAGCGGCATGCGCTCCTCGGCGAGCCGCTCGACGAAGTAGGCCGCCTCGCGCAGCGCGTCGCGCTCCGGCGCCGCCACGACGACGAAGGCGGTGCCCGGCGCCTTGAGCAGGTCGTAGGTCGCCTGCGCGCGCTCGCGGAACCCGCCGAACATCGTCTCCAGCGCCGCCACGAACTGCGACACGTCCTGCAGCACCTGCGCCCCGATGATCTTGCTGATCACGGAGGTGAAGACGTTGAAGCCGGTGCTGACGACCTTGAGGTAGGCCTTGCCGCCCGCCTTGGCCGGTGCCATGAGGATCTTGATCATGCGGCCGTCGAGGAACGTCGTCATCCGCTCGGGGGCGTCGAGGAAGTCCAGCGCGGACCGCGTCGGCGGCGTGTCCACGACGATGAGGTCGTAGCCGCCGGTCGCCTTGAGCTGCCCCAGCTTCTCCATCGCCATGTACTCCTGCGTGCCGGCGAAGGAGCTGGAGAGCGCTTGGTAGAAGGGGTTCTCGAGGATCGACTGCGCCTTGTCCGGTTCGGCGTGCGCGAGGACGATGTCGTCGAACGTCCTCTTCATGTCGAGCATCATCGCGTCGAGCGAGCCGCCCTTGGAGCCGTCGATGCCCTCGACCCGGCGGGGCGTGTTGTCCAACGCGGACAGGCCCATCGACTGGGCCAGCCGGCGGGCAGGGTCGATGGTGAGGACGACCGTGCGCCGGCCGCGCTCCGCCGCGCGCAGCGCCAGCGAGGCGGCCGTCGTCGTCTTGCCCACGCCGCCGGAGCCGGTGCACACCAGGATCCGTGCGGTGTCGAGCGTGGTGTCGATGTCGAGCGTGCTCATGCGGGGTGCCCGACGTGGTGGGAGGCGTTCATGCGAGTCCTTGGGCCTTGAGCATCTCGGCGAGCTCGTAGAGCCCGGCCAGGTCGACGGAGTCGGGCAGCAGCGGCAGCTCGTAGGACGGGCGGTCCAGGCCGGCCAGGGCGTCCCGCCCGCGCTCCTCGAGCGCCACGCGGGTGGCGTGGTCGGTGGCCTCGGCGGCCAGCGCCTGCACGAGGTGGTCCGGCGCGTCGAGCCCGGCCTTCTCCAGCCCGGCCCGCAGCGCCTCCCGGTCGAGGGACCCCTGCTCGGCGGCGAGCAGGTCCGCCGGGTGCAGCAGCGGCACGCGGACGCTGTTCACGACGACGCCCCCCACGGGCAGGCCGACCGACTGCAGCTCGGCCACGCCGTCGATCGTCTCCTGGACGGGCATCTCCTCGAGCAGCGTCACCAGGTGCACGGCGGTCGCGGGGGAGCGCAGCACGGCCATGACGCCGTCGGACTGCGTCTTGAGCGGGCCGACCTTCGCCAGGCCGCCGACCTCGTGGCTGATGTTGAGGAAGCGGGCGATCCGGCCGGTCGGCGGGGCGTCGAGGACGACCGCGTCGTAGGCGTGCCGCCCGCTCTTGTCCCGGCGGACGGCCGCCTCCTTCACCTTCCCGGTGAGCAGGACGTCGCGCAGGCCCGGTGCCACCGTCGTGGCGAAGTCGATGGCGCCCATGCGGCGCAGCGTGCGCGCGGCCACGCCGGTGCGGGACAGCTTGTAGAACATGTGCAGGTAGTCGAGCAGCGCGTCCTCGGGGTCGATGGCCAGCGCGTAGACGTCGCCGCCGCCGCGGGCGACCGCCACCTTGCGCTCCTCGTACGGCAGCGGCGGGCAGTCGAACAGCTGCGCGATCCCCTGCCGCCCCTCGACCTCGGCCAGCAGGACGCGCTTGCCGCCGGCGGCGAGGGCGAGCGCGAGGGACGCGGCGACGGTGGTCTTGCCCGTGCCGCCCTTGCCGGTCACGACGTGCAGCCGCACGTCCGGGAAGTCGCTCACCCCTCCAGGCTAGGGCGGTTCAGTAACCGCGCCACCCGCGCGCCTCGTACTGCAGGATCCGCGGCCGGTCCAGCGTGCTGATCTCCACGTCGTACCGGTCCTTGCCGCGGTCGCGCGGGAAGACGGTGGCGGCGGCCAGCACGTCGCCGTCCAGGAAGCGCAGCCGGTCGGCCACCGCGGGGTCCACCGCCGGGACCGGCACGGCGCCGCGCGCTGCGAGCACGAAGCCCCAGTCGCCGAAGCTGGGCACGTCCACGTGGTAGGTCGAGGTGCGCAGGCCGGTCGAGGCGACGGTGGCCTCGATGCACCAGAACGCCTCCGGCGCAAAGTACGGGGAGCCGGCCTGCACGACGAGCCGGCCGCCGGGTGCGAGCGCTCGGGCGGCGAGGCCGTAGAACTCCTGCGAGTACAGCTTGGCCGTCGCCGGCTGGTCCGGGTCGGGCATGTCGACGACGACCGCGTCGAAGCTCTCGCCGGCCGTGCGCAGCCAGGCCATCGCGTCGTCCACCACGACCTGCACGCGCGGGTCGTCGAGGGCGTTGCCGTTGGCGCGGACCATCCGCGGGTCGGTGCGCGCGAGCTCGACCACCTGCGGGTCGAGCTCGACCTCCACGACGCGGGTGACCGAGTCGTGCTTGAGGACCTCGCGGGCGGCCAGGCCGTCACCGCCGCCGAGGATCAGGACGCTGCGCGCGCCCGGCACGACGGCCGGGTGCACGAGCGCCTCGTGGTAGCGGTGCTCGTCGCTGCTGGCGAACTGCAGGTCGCCGTCGAGGAACAGCCGGACGTCGTCGGTGTCCCGTGCCTGCGTGAGCACGATCTCCTGGTAGTCCGACCGGACGGCCACCACCACCGGGTCGTCGTACAGCGCCTGCCGGGCCGACACGAGGAAGCCGCCGGCGGTGACGCCGGCCAGCGCCAGCGCGACGGCGACCGCGGCCACACCGGCGGTGACGGCGCGACGGGCCCGCCGCGAGAGCGCGTCCTTGAGCAGCACCACGATGACGACGGCGGCCACCAGGTTGACGCCGGCGACGACGATCGCGCCGCGCACCTGACCGAAGACCGGCAGCAGCAGGAACGGGAACGCCAGGCCGCCGGCCAGGGCGCCGACGTAGTCGACCGCGAACAGGTCGGCTGTCGCCGCACCGGCGTCCTGCGCCCGGATGCGCTGCAGCAGCGACATGAGCAGCGGGATCTCCGCGCCGATCAGCCCGCCGACGAGGATCGAGGCCGCGATCAGCGCGGGCGTGTAGAGGTCGAGCCAGGAGTAGGCGGCGTAGAGGGCGAGCACGCTCAGCCCCCCGGCCAGCGCGAGCGACAGCTCGACCAGGGCGAACCCCGCCGCGGCACGCGGCAGCAGCGGCTTGCTGGCGAACGACCCGAGTCCCATGGCGCAGACGAAGACGCCGAGCACCAGCGAGGTCTGGTAGATCGTGCCGCCCACGAGGTACTGCCCGAGGGTGAGGAGCGCCAGCTCGTAGACCAGCCCGCAGGCCGCGCAGAGGAACACCGCCGCCAGCAGCACGACGCGCGCCGCGCGCCGGCTGACCGGGAGGCGGAGCTCCGGCGTCGTCACGAGATGGCAGCGGCGAGCACGGCACCGAGGCCGAGCATGAAGGCGGCGGTGACGAAGACCGCCGGCGTGCCCTCGGGATCCGTGCAGATCTCGCCGAGGTTGCCCGGCGTCAGCTTGTCGAGCACCTTGAAGGCCAGAGCCAGCAGGGCGATCCCGATCAGCCCGTAGACCAGCGCGTCGGCGACGCCCTTCCCGAGGTCGTCGTCCGAGGTGACGATGGCCGTGGTGACGATGCCGGCCAGCGCGAGCACGTTGGCGCCGGCGAGGACGGCGGCGTTCTTGTTGTGGTCGGCGTAGACGAGGTGGCGCAGGTTGCCGGGCGTGATCGCGTCGAGCACGACGTAGCCGAGCCCCAGCACGAGCGTGCCGACGGCGGCGAAGGCCAGCGTCGCCAGCACGCCGGACGCGAGGTCGTCGAGCAGGTCCATGGGACTCCTCTACAGGGGGCGGTACGTCGGACGGCGGGAGAGCAGGAGCATCACGACGCCGGCGAGGACGAGCAGCACGCAGAAGCCGAGCAGCGCGCCGTTCTCGCGCAGCCAGTCGCTGCCGGGCGTGCCTGTCGGGCGGGCGTCGGAGGGGAGCGGCTCGGTGTTCGGCTCGAGCACGACCGGGTCCTTGCCGGCCTGCTCCGCGGCCAGCCGCGGCAGTGCCAGCACGGCGTTGAGCAGCGCCTGCTCGCTGCGGTCGTCGTCGAGCAGGTCGCCCGCGGACAGGCCGAGGTCCTCGACGTCGTCGATCGTGAGGCTCGGCAGCGTGCTGGTCAGGACCCAGCGCGCGGAGTCCTCGGCCTCGGAGAAGCTCGACGTGTAGCTGATCTGCGCGCGCAGCTCGACGGCGTCGGTGCACCCCGGCCCGGGCACCGCGCGCTGGCCGACGCCCTGGTTAGAGGCGGCGTAGGTGCCGCCCCACTGACCGGTGTCCTGGTCGGACACGAGCAGCTCGTAGCCGTAGCAGACGTCCTGCACCTGGCTCGCCTCCGCGAGCGAGGCCGCCACGTCGGCGTCGCCGTCCGCGTCGAGCACCGGGTTCTCCGCCGACGCAGGTGCGGCCAGCAGGACCAGCGCCGCTGCCGTCGCCGCGCCGAGCCGGCGCCTCACTTGCCGGCTCCGGGCCCGCCACCGCGGGTGCCGCCGATCGGCCCGCCGCTGCCGCCGAACCCCCAGAAGCCGACGACGTACGGGAACCACCGGTTGTAGCCGCGGTCCTCGTCGTCGAGGTAGATGGTCGAGCCGCCTTCGGCCCGCGGCGTCACCGCGACGATGTCGTCGGAGTAGCGCAGGAACGTGCCGCCGGAGTCGACCAGCTCCTCCGCCGGCTTCCAGGCGCCCTTGATGTCAGCGGCGGTCGCGGTGACCGACTCCTGCGACCGCAGGACGTAGGAGTCGCCGTCCTGGGACACGACGTCGTACTCGCCGATGACGTACGAGCGGACCGAGCCGCGCTGCGTCAGCGCCAGGATGCCGCCGATGCCGGCCACCACGAGCAGCAGCGCGATCCACCGGTTCCTGTTCACGGCATCACCAGCGAGCTGCGCGTGCGGACGACCTCGCCGGCGCTCGGGTAGACGTGCCACGACGCCCACGCCCAGCCGCCGCGCACCTCGCGGCCGGCCAGCACGGTGAGCGCGTCGGGGCTGCCGGGGAAGACGCCGACCAGAGCGTCCGCGGACCCGGCGGCGCGGCGGCGCAGGTCGCGGGCCACCCGCGTCAGGGACGCCCCGTCGTACGACGTCGTGGCGCTGGTGAAGCGGTAGCGCGCGCCGTCCACGACCCCGTCGTGGTGGGCGGGCACCGGCTGCTCGACCCGGCCGCAGGCGACGACCTCGGGGCACCGCGCGGCGCCGGTGGAGGCGACCACGTGGTGCGAGGCGCCGAGCAGGCGGAGCTCGAGCCGGCCGCAGACCCCGTCGAGCACGAGCGTCGCGAGCGGCGCCGGGGCGTCGTCGCCGAGCCACCAGGACAGCGCCGAGGCCCGGCTGTCGACGTAGGGGACCGCCAGTCGCGAGAGCACGTCAACTGTGCAGGATCGAGACGCTCTCGGACAGGACCACGCGGCCGACGCTGACCTCCCAGGAGCTGCCGGCGGAATACCGCTCGAACGACAGCCGGCTGGTGCCGCCGTCGGCCGGCAGGTAGTCGGCGTACTCCGCGGTGCCGCTGTCGGCCGCGCCGGTCGTGCCGGTGGAGGCGTAGCGGGCGGTGCCGCGCTCGTCGCGCCGGTAGGGCGTCCCGCCGTAGGCCACCTCGGCGCTGTCGGGGGTGAGGTCGGAGCCGGAGATGCGGTCCCACAGGACGAGCTCGAGACCGCCCTCGTCCTCCTCGACGGACAGCCAGTGCCGGCGCTCGCCCGCGGCGGTGGAGCCGTCGAGCAGGTGCTCCTTCCAGCGGTAGCCGTCTTCGTCGAAGGCCAGGGTGCCGCGCACGACCCACTCGCCCTCCTCGCCGGACAGCCGGACGACGTCGCCGGCCTTGAGCTTGCGGGGGTCGGAGACGAGCGGGCCCGCGGCCATCGGGTCGACCTGGGTGGCGCGCTCGGCCAGGCCCTTGTCCCGGCGGCGGCGCTGCAGCACGGTCACCAGGACCACGACGACCGCGGCGACCAGCAGCAGGACGACGAGCAGCACCACGATCGCGACGACCAGGCCGAGCTCCATGCCGCGAACAGTAGGACAGCCGGACATCACGCCGGAGACACACCTGCGCCCGCCAGCAGGAACCGGGGCCCGGAGGTCGAATGTCCCCGTGTGACCCGGGCCACACCCGGGCCTGACCGTGGGAGAAGCCCCGAGATGCACAGCCCTCGCCTGGTGGACCGTGGCCTGCACGAGCCGACGTGGCGCGTCGACGCCGAGTGCCGCCAGAAGAACGCGGTCTACTTCTTCGCGCCGTCGCACTTCGAGCGCAAGGAGGAGAAGCGCGCCCGCGAAGGCGCGGCGCGTGCCCTCTGCGGCAGCTGCAAGGTGCAGACGCAGTGCCTGGACTACGCGCTGACCGTCCAGGAGCCGCACGGCATCTGGGGCGGCCTCAACGAGCTGGAGCGGCGCCGGCTGCTGCGCAAGCGGGCCGCGGAGGCCGAGACCGCCACGGCGTAGGGCCAGTCGATAGGGTCCGCCCATGCCGAAGTGGGAGTACGCCACCGTCCCCCTGCTCGTCCACGCGACGAAGCAGATCCTCGACAACTGGGGGGAGGACGGCTGGGAGCTCGTGCAGGTCGTCCCCGGTCCCGGCGGCGGCGACCAGCTCGTCGCGTACTTCAAGCGCCCCAAGGGCTGACGTGAGCGCGCGCGACCGGCTGGCCGAGCTCGGCCTCGAGCTGCCCGCGGTGGTGCCACCGGTGGCGGTCTACGTCCCGGCGGTCCGCTCGGGCGACCTCGTCTTCACCTCCGGCCAGCTGCCGATGGTCGAGGGCGCCCTGCCCGCCGTC
>JAOPWK010000235.1 GCA_025965735.1 Frankiales bacterium | reverse complement strand
CCCGAGGACTTCATCCCCGTCGCCGAGGAGTCCGGGATCATCGGCGAGATCGACGTGTGGGTCCTGGAGCAGGCCTGCCTCGACGCCGCTCGCTGGCGAGCCCGCGGCCTGGACGTGCCGACCGTGTCCATCAACGTCTCCCGCCGGCACATGACGCTCGAGCTGCCCGAGCTCGTCCGCGCGGCGCTCGACCGGCACGGCCTGCCCGGGTCGGCGCTGTGCATCGAGGTCACCGAGAGCGCGGTCGTCCCCGATGCGGAGGTGGCCAGCCAGGCGCTGACGCGGGTGCGCGACCTGGGCGTCACCGTCGCGCTGGACGACTTCGGCAGCGGCCAGTCCTCGCTGTCGCAGCTGGCCCGGCTGCCGGTCGACTCGGTCAAGATCGACCGCTCGTTCACGTCCAGCGCGCTGTCCGACCCCGCTGCGCTGCGGCTGCTGACGTCGATCGTGCGGGTGTGCCAGGCCCTGACGCTGCCGATCGTCGCCGAGGGCATCGAGCAGGGACCGCTGGCGGAGTTCCTCGCCGACATCGGCTGCGACCGCGGGCAGGGCTTCCACTTCGGCCGTCCCGAGCCTGCCGAGGAGTTCTGCGCCAGGCTCCGCCGGGTGCGCCTGCCGCTGGCCCGGCTGTCCGGCGACGAGGCCCCCGGCCGGCTCCGCACGCTCCGGTAACGTGCCGCGGCGTGAGCGTCGCCGTCCGCGTGGTCCCGTGCCTGGACGTGGACGCCGGGCGGGTCGTGAAGGGCGTCAACTTCCGCGAGCTGCGCGACGCCGGGGACCCGGTCGAGATGGCCCGGCTGTACGACGCCGAGGGCGCCGACGAGCTGGTCTTCCTCGACATCACGGCGAGCAGCGGCAGCCGCGAGACCACGTACGACGTGGTGCGCCGCACCGCCGAGCAGGTGTTCATCCCGCTGACCGTCGGGGGCGGCGTCCGGTCGCCCGACGACGTGGACCGGCTGCTGCGCGCCGGCGCGGACAAGGTCGGCGTCAACACCGCGGCGGTCGCGCGGCCGGAGCTGCTGAGCGAGATCGCGAAGCGGTTCGGCAACCAGGTGCTCGTCCTGTCGGTGGACGCGCGGCGGGCGCAGGGGACGCCGAGCGGCTTCGAGGTCACCACGCACGGCGGGCGGCAGGGGACCGGCATCGACGCCGTCCAGTGGGCGCAGCGCGCCGAGGAGCTCGGCATCGGCGAGGTGCTGCTCAACTCGATGGACGCCGACGGGACGCGGGCCGGCTACGACGTCGAGATGCTGCGCGCCGTCCGCGCGAACGTCGGCGTGCCGGTCATCGCCAGCGGCGGGGCGGGCCGGCTTGAGGACTTCGCCCCGGCGGTCGAGGCCGGGGCGGACGCCGTGCTCGCCGCCAGCGTCTTCCACTTCGGGCAGCTGCGGATCGGCGAGGTCAAGGACGCGCTGCGCACGGCCGGCCACCGGGTGCGCTGAGCGGGAATCCCGCTGGTCCTCCGCGTGCTGTTTCTGGTCAGTGCGTGTGACGAACCGATGACGAACGGACCGGTGTGACCACCCCCTTGACCGTGCCCCGCGGGGTCATCGGCCGTGGGCTGGGCGTGCTGTGGCACGCCGTCAAGGAGGAGCCGCGGATCTTCGCGATCTCCGCAGTCGGCAGCACCCTGTTCGCCTTCACGACCATCGCGCAGGCCTACGTCTTCGGCGCGATCACCGAGCAGGTCATCGTCCCGAGCATCGAGGACGGCGAGGTGGTGCCCGCCTCGCTGACCATCGCCTTCCTGGCCGTCATGCTCGTGGCGGTCCTCAAGGTGGTCGGGATCATCGCTCGCCGGCTCGGCGCCGGCATCATGCAGTACCGCCTGCAGGCGTCGTACCGGCGCCGCGTGACGCGCCGCTACCTCGAGCTGCCGCTGTCCTGGCACGCCGAGCACCCCACCGGCGAGCTGCTCTCGAACGCCAACAGCGACGTCGAAGCCACCTGGTACCCGATCGCGCCCTTCCCCTTCGCCGTCGGCGTGATCATCATGCTGGTCACGACGCTGGGGCTGCTGTTCGTCACCGACCCGGTCCTGGCGCTGGTCGGCTCGGTCATCTTCCCGTCGATCGCGGTGCTGACGGTCGTCTACTCGCGCCGCATGTCGCCGCTGATGACCCGCGCGCAGCACCTGCGCGGCGAGGTCAGCGGCATCGCGCACGAGTCCTTCGACGGCGCGCTCGTGGTCAAGACCCTGGGCCGTGAGAGCGACGAGACGGACCGCTTCCGGGTGAAGTCGCTCGAGTTGCGCGACACCATGACCGCCGTCGGCCGCGTCCGCGGGCTGTTCGACCCGGTGATGGAGGCGCTGCCCGTCATCGGCGTGCTCGCGGTGCTGCTCGCGGGCACCAGCCGCGTCGGCAGCGGCGACATCGACGCCGGCCAGCTCGTCCGCGTCGCGTACCTGTTCACGCTGCTCGCCTTCCCCGTTCGCGCCATCGGTTGGGTGCTCAACGAGCTCCCGCGCAGCGTCGTCGGCTGGGACCGCGTCAACCGCGTCCTGGACGCCACCGGCGCGCAGGAGCACGGCAGCACGACGCTGCCGGCTGACAGCGGCCCCACCGCGCTGTCGGTCGAGGCGGTGTCCTTCTCCTACGGCGACACCGAGGTCTTGCGTGAGGTGGCCTTCGACGTGCGCCCCGGCCGCACCGTCGCGCTGGTCGGCGCGACCGGCGCCGGGAAGTCCACCCTCGCCTCGGTCCTCGTGCGCCTGCTCGACCCCGAGACCGGGCGCGTGACGTACGACGACCTGGACCTGCGCGAGCTCGGCCCCGGCGCGCTGGCGCAGGTCGCAGCGCTCGTGCCGCAGTCGACCTTCCTGTTCGACGACACCGTGCGCGGCAACATCACGCTCGGCGCCGACGTCCCGGACGAGGACGTCTGGGCGGCACTGCGGCTCGCGCAGGGCGACGGCTTCGTCGCCGCGCTGCCCACGGCGCTCGACACGGTGGTGGGGGAGCGCGGCACCACGCTGTCCGGCGGCCAGCGCCAGCGCCTGTCGCTGGCTCGCGCAGTCGTCCGCCGTCCGCGCCTGCTGGTGCTCGACGACGCGACCAGCAGCGTGGATCCCTCTGTGGAGCACCGGATCCTGGCCGGGCTTCGTGACTCCGAGCTGCCCAGCACGGTCGTCGTCGTCGCCTACCGCCGCGCCACCATCGCGCTGGCCGACGAGGTCGTGTTCGTCGAGGACGGACGGGTGGCTGCCCGCGGGACGCACGACGAGCTGCTGCGCACGTCCACCGGCTACCAGGACCTGGTGCACGCCTACGAGCGGGCCGAGGCGCAGCGCGAGGCCGACGCGCTCGAGGCCGCCCAGGAGGTCGACGCGTGAGCGTCCCGTCGATCGACACCCGCACCGTCGAGCGCGGCTCCTTCGCCACCCTGGCTCACGGGCTGAGGCTGACGCCCGAGCTGCGCGAGGGCCTGGTCGTCACGCTGCTGCTCGCCCTGCTCGCCACCGCCGGCCGCATCGTCGTGCCCGTCGCCGTCCAGCAGACGATCGACAACGGCCTGTCCGGCCCGGAGCCCGACCTCGGCCTGGTGCGGCTGGCCGTGGGCCTGGCGGCGGCGGCGCTGGTCGTGACGGCCTACGCCAGCTACCTCACCAACGTCCGGCTCTACCGCACCGCGGAGAACGGGCTCGCGTCCATCCGGGTGCGGGCGTTCCGACGGGTGCACGACCTGTCGATGCTGCACCAGGCGGCCGAGCGCCGCGGCTCGCTGGTCTCCCGCGTCACCAGCGACGTCGACACCATGAGCACCTTCATGCAGTGGGGCGGCCTGCTGGTGCTGGTGTCCAGCGCGCAGCTCGTGCTCGCCACCGTCCTGATGCTGTTCTGGTCGTGGCAGCTGACGCTGGTCGTCTACGCGTGCTTCCTGCCGCTGGTCTTCGCGGTCAAGGCGTTCCAGGTGCGGCTGCAGGGGGCGTACCGCGTCGTGCGCGAGCGGGTCGGCGAGATGCTCGGCGCCGTCGCCGAGTCCGTCGTGGGCGCCCAGGTCATCCGCGCCTACGCGGTCCAGGGCCGCACCGCCGCCCGGATCGACGACGCCGTCGAGAAGACCCGCGTCGCGCAGACCCGCGCGCAGGCCATCAGCGCGTTCACCTTCTCCGCCGGCGAGTTCACCGCCGCGCTCGCGACAGGCGCGGTGGTCATCGTCGGCGTGATGCTGGGCGCAGCGGGCGACATCACGGTCGGCCGACTGGTCGGCTTCCTGTTCCTCGTGACGCTGTTCGTGCAGCCGGTGCAGGTGGCGACCGAGGTCCTCAACGAGGCCCAGAACGCCATCGCCGGCCTGCGCCGCGTGCTCGGCGTCCTCGACACCCCGAGCGACGTCGCCGACCCGGCCGAGCGCGGCAAGCCGCTGCCCGCCGGACCGGTCGGCGTCCGCTTCGACGGCGTGACCTTCGCCTACCCGGGCGGCCCGGACGTGCTGCACGACGTCAGCCTCGACATCGCCCCTCGCACCCGCGTCGCCGTCGTCGGCGAGACCGGCAGCGGCAAGACGACGTTCGCCAAGCTGCTCACCCGCCTCATGGACCCGACCCG
>JAOPWK010000229.1 GCA_025965735.1 Frankiales bacterium | reverse complement strand
CTGTAGCCCTTGTGCACGTCGAAGCCGTACTGCGGGAACTGCGTGTGCAGGTCGGTCATCATCCGGTCGCGCGTGACCTTGGCCAGCACCGACGCCGCCGCGACGCACGCCGCGACCCGGTCGCCCTTCCACACCGCCAGCGCGGGCGCCGGCATGCCCGAGACCGGGAAGCCGTCGGTCAGCACGTACGACGGGCACGGGTCGAGTCGGCCGACGGCCTGCCGCATGGCCCGGACGTTCATGACGTGCAGGCCGCAGCGGTCCACCTCCTGCGGCGGCACGACGACGACCGACCACGACGCCGCCCGCGCGAGCACCTCGTCGTAGGCCGCGTCCCGGGCGCGCGCGGTGAGCAGCTTCGAGTCGGCCAGCCCGGGCACCTCGCCGCGGCGGCCCTGCGGCAGGACGACCGCGGCCACGACGAGCGGCCCGGCACAGGCGCCACGACCGGCCTCGTCCGCGCCGGCCACGTGCGGGAAGCCGCTGCGCTGCAGGACCCGCTCCAGCGCCCAGAGGCCGTTCTCCGTGCGCACGACCGGACGCGGGGCTCTCATGCCAGCACCCGGTCGAGCACGTCCGGCAGGTCCTCGGGGAACGTCGCCTCGTCGGTCGCCCGGAGCTCCTCCACGCTCCACCAGCGGTGGCCCGTGATCCCGGGGTCCACCCAGGAGTCGGGGCCGCTGGTGTCCACCTCGTGCGAGGGGACGCGCAGCAGGAAGTAGTCCTCGCTCTGCAGGTAGTGCCCGCCGGCGAAGTGGAACTCCGAGACCCGCTGGTGCACCGACGCTCCGAGCCGCTCGGGCGGAACGCGCAGGCCGGTCTCCTCGAGCAGCTCGCGGGCGGCGGCCTGCACCGGCGCCTCGCCCTCGTCGAGCCCGCCGCCAGGGGTGAGCCACCACTGGCCGCGCTCGGGCGCCTGCGGGTCGCTGCCCTGCAGCAGCAGGACCCGGCGCTCGTCGTCCACCAGCAGCACGCGCGCCGCGCGGCGCTCGGTGGGCCCGGTCATGACGTGGTCAGCCTAGGTCAGTCCCAGGCGTCGAACGGCTCGTCGACGCGCTCCCCCGCAAGCACTCTCGGCAGCAGCGCGACGACGTTGCGCGGGAAGAACCGCTGCCCCGGGACCGCCAGCTCCGCGACCGTGAACCAGCACTGGCCGAGGATCGTGCCCTGCTCGTCGTCGGTCAGCGCGACGTCGGCGAGCGCGCCCGGCGTCACGCGCACGACGCGGCCGTGGCAGCGCGTGAACCGGCGCTCACCGCGGTGCAGGAACGTCGACTCCTGCGTCCACACCAGGGGGCCGACGGTGGACGGGTCGACGGAGATGCCCGTCTCCTCGAGCACCTCGCGGACGGTCGCCGTCACCTCGTCCTCGCCCGGCTCGACGCCGCCGCCCGGCAGCTCCCACCAGCGGACGTCGGGCCGCGCCGGGTCGGTGCAGTCGAGCAGCAGCAGGCGACCGGCTCCGTCGACGACGAAGGCCTTGGCCGACAGGCGCACTAGGACCTGCGGCGCAGGCGGCGCTTGAGGCCCACGAGCGGCAGCGCCGCCAGTAGGCCCAGGGCGTACGGGGTGCCGACGGCGATCGCGGGCAGCGCAGCGTTGAACGTCTCCGGCACGCTGAGCACCCGTGCCCGGTCCAGCGGCCACACGATGACGAACGCGCGGCCGATGACCTTGTCCTGCGGGACGGTCCCCTGGTCGGCGTTCTCGATGTGCGCGCGCGAGTCGCTGGAGCTGCCGCGGTGGTCGCCCATGACCCACAGTCGCCCCTCGGGCACGAGCACGCCCTCGGCGCCTGGCGGGCAGGCGCTCTCGCCGGGGCCGGCCGAGCAGAAGGGCATGCGGTCGTCCTCGAAGACGTACGGCTCGTCGAGCACGATCGGCTGGTCGGCGCCCTCCGGCTGCACGGTCACCTTGCCGTCCACGCAGCAGGCGACGCGGTCACCCGGCACGCCGATGACGCGCTTGATGAAGTCCTTCTCACCAGGAGCGCCCACGCCGACGGCGCTGCTGATCGCCCGCAGGACGCGCTGCACGCCATTGGTCGGCGGCGCGATCTCGGTCTCGGGGGTGAAGGAGTCCAGTCCGTTGAACACCACGATCTCGCCGCGGTGGATGTCGCGGAAGTCGTAGACGAGCTTGTTGACCAGCACCCGGTCGCGCAGCTCGAGCGTCTGCTGCATCGACCCGGAGGGGATGTAGAAGGCCTGGATGAGGAAGGCCTTGATGAGCAGCGCGAGCAGGAAGGCGATGACCACCAGGAAGGGCAGCTCGCGGAAGAACGACCCGCCCTTGGCGTGCTTGCCGGGAGTGGCTGCGGCGGCCTCACCGTCACCGTCGCCGTCGATGGCGCGGTCGTCGCTGGTCATCACGCAGACCCTAACGGTGCGGGGCCGGGGTGAGTGCCGGTGCGGGGCAGACCGGGCGGCCGTACGGCGCGCCCGCCGAGGTGCTGCGGGCGCAGGAGGACGGAGGCTCAGGCCTCGGCGGGCGCGCTGGGCGCGGCCGTCGCGGGCGCCGGCGTGGCAGCCGGGTCGACCGGAGCCGTGGAGACGGCGGCCTTGCGCGGGACGACCTCGCCGCGCTTCTCCTTGATCTTCGCCTTCTTGCCGCGCAGCTCGCGCAGGTAGTACAGCTTCGCGCGACGGACGTCACCGCGGGTGACGACCTTGATCGTCTCGATGACCGGCGTGTGCACCGGGAAGGTGCGCTCGACGCCGACGCCGAAGCTCACCTTGCGGACGGTGAACGTCTCGCGGGAGCCGCCGCCCTGGCGACGGATGACGACGCCCTGGAAGTGCTGGACGCGGGAGCGGTTGCCCTCGACGACGCGCACGCCGACGTCGAGCGTGTCGCCGGGGCGGAAGTCGGGGACGTCGGTGCGCAGCTGCGCGGCGTCGAGCTCGTCCAGGACGTTCATGTGGGGCGTCGCTTCCTCGTGCGGCAGGCGCGCGGATGCGCGCGGCTGCCGGGGCCGTGTCGTACAGGGGGTCCTGCGCACGCCGCAAGGCTGCGCAACAGCCCTCTACTCTGCCACAACCTCCGACGGGCCTGCCAGGTCCGGGCGGCGCTCCGCCGTCCGGGCCACCGCCTGCTCGCGGCGCCAGGCGCCGATGCGCGCGTGGTCGCCGGACTGCAGCACGGCCGGCACCTCCAGACCGCGCCACACGGGCGGCCGCGTGTAGACCGGGCCCTCCAGCAGCGACTCCATCGCACCCGGCGCGAACGAGTCGTCCCGGTGCGACTCGGCGTTGCCCAGCACCCCGGGCAGCAGCCGCGCCACGGCCTCCACGACCACGAGGACGGCCACCTCGCCGCCGGCCAGCACGTAGTCACCGAGCGAGAGCTCCAGCACCCGGAAGCGCTGCGCGGCGTCCTCGAGCACCCGCGCGTCGATCCCCTCGTACCGCCCGCAGGCGAACGCCAGCCACGGCTGGGCCGACAGCTCGACGGCCAGCGCCTGCGTGAACGGCGTGCCGCTCGGCGTGGGGACCAGCAGGACCGGCGCCTCCGCCGGACCGCCGGCCTCGAGCAGCGCATCCAGCGCGGCGCCCCACGGCTCGGGCTTCATGACCATGCCCGGTCCGCCGCCGTACGGGCTGTCGTCGACGGTGCGGTGCACGTCGGAGGTCCAGGTGCGCAGGTCGTGCAGGCGCACCTCGAGCAGGCCGCGCTCCTGCGCCCTGCCCATGAGCGAGACGTCCAGCGGCGCGAGGTACTCCGGGAAGATCGTGACGACGTCGACGAGCACTACAGCTCGTCCGGCCCGTCCGGCTCGTCCGGCTCGTCCGCGCTCTCCGTCAGGTCGAGCAGTCCCTCCGGCGGCTCCACCTCCAGCCGGCGCGCGGCGGCGTCCACCACCGGCACCATCGCCTTGACGAACGGCACCAGCACCTCGGCCGAGTTGTCGTCGCGGCGCACGACCAGCACGTCGCCGTGCGGCAGGTGCAGGACGTCCACCACCTCGCCCAGGCGCGGGCCGTCGACGACGAAGGCGGCCATGCCGCGCAGGACGTGGTCGTGGAACTCGTCCTCGTCCTCGGGCGGCGGGAGCGTGCGGCCGTCGACCTGCAGCAGCGTCTCGCGCAGCTCCTCGGCCTGGTTGCGGTCGGCGACGCCCTCGAACGCGACCATCAGCCGGCCGTTCTGCCAGCGGGAGGCAGCGACGGTGAGCGGCCCGCGCTCGACGGGGTCGGTGAGCAGGACGGCGCCGGCGGCGAAGCGGGTGTCCGGGTCGTCGGTGCGGACCTGGATCGTCACCTCGCCCTTGATGCCCTGCGGCTTGCCGATGCGGCCGACCACGAGGAGGTCCGGGACGTCGTCAGCCCCGCTCGCCACAGGGGCAGGCGGGGCTGTCGGACGTACTGGCGTCCGCCGCCTGGGCTGGCCAGCGACGCGGACCACGGACTAGCGGACCTCGTCGGTGTCGACGACGTCCACGCGCACGCCCTTGCCGCCGAGGGCGGTCATGACGGTGCGCAGCGCCTTGGCGGTGCGGCCGTTCCTGCCGATCACCTTGCCGAGGTCCTCCGGGTTGACCCGCACCTCGAGGGTGCGGCCGCGCCGGCCGGTCACCATCTCGACCTCGACGTCGTCGGGGTTGTCGACGATGCCCTTGACCAGGTGCTCGAGGGCGTTCTCGAGCACGGGCTAGGCCTCGCTGGAGGTGGCGTCGTCCGCAGCGATCGCGGCGGCGGAGGCGTCGGCGACGCCGCCGGCCTCCTGGGTGCTGCCGGTGCCGGCCTCGGGCGCCGAGGGCTCGCCGCCCTTGGGCGTCTCGGCCTTGGGCGTCTCGGCGGCGGGCTCGGTGGTCTCGGCGACGGTCGGGGCCTCGCCCTCGGCCACAGCCGGGGTGGCCGTGGCCTCGGCCGGCGGGGCGGCGTGACCGGCCGGGGCCGTGTCGTCGTTGGCGACCGTCTTGGGGGCGGCCTTCTTCTTCGGCGTGGTGGCCGCGCCACCGCTCTCGCCGCCGCCGGCGCTCTCGCGGGCAGCAGCCTCGAAGATCGCCTTGCGGTCGGGCTTGGGCTCCGCGACGAGCATGGGCGGCGGGGCCGGCAGGCCCTTGAACCGCTGCCAGTCGCCGGTCACCTTGAGGATGGCGGCGACGGGCTCGGTCGGCTGCGCGCCGACACCCAGCCAGTACGCGGCGCGGTCGGCGTCGACCTCGATGAAGGAGGGGTTCTCCTTCGGGTGGTACTTGCCGATCGTCTCGATGACGCGGCCCTCGCGCTTGGTGCGGGCGTCCGCGACGACGATGCGGTAGTACGGCGCGCGCATCTTGCCGAGGCGCATGAGCTTGATCTTGACAGCCACGGGTGTGGGACTCCGGAGGTGAGGTGGGGGGTGGCCTCCGGCGCTGCGCGTGGGGCACGCGGCTGGATGGCCTGCTGTTGATGTGAACAGCGCGGACACGCAGCAGGACGGGTAGAGGGCCGTCCTCCTGCGATGGCTCGCCGAACAGTGTGCCAGACCACGCGGCGGCGGGCGAAGCAGCATGATGCGCCGATGACCGCCTCGCCCGTGCCGGCGCGCATCCCCGCGTCGCAGGCCGCGTTCCTCGACGACGTGCGCCGGGTGCTGCGGGTCTGGCGGCGCACGCCGCTGCTCCCCCTGGTCACCCTCGCGGTCGCCGTCGTCGCGCTGCTGGCAGGCGTCGGGAACGGCGCCGTCGCCGCCCTCGCCACGGTGGCCAGCCTGCTGCTCGTGGGCTGGCCCGGCGCGGAGCGGCTCTGGTACCTCCGGCTCTGGACCGGCCGCAGCCTGTCCCCTGCCGAGGCGTGGCGGGCAACGCTGCGCTGCTTCGGGCGCTTCTTCGTGCTGGCGCTGACAGTCGGCCTGGCCTTCGCCGTCCTCGCCATCCCGATGCTCGTCGGGGTTGTGCGCACCGTGGACGTCGACGGCGGCACCCTGGCCCTGACCGAGCTGCCGCTGTGGATCCACGTGTACGGCGCACTGCTCGGCGTCTTCGGCTACGCCCTGCTGACCTTCGTCACCCCCGCGATCGTCTACTCCTCCAAACACGTGAGCGAGGCCATCCCGATCGGGCTGCGGCTGCTGCGGGTGAGCTGGCCGAGGACCGCGGCATACGTCCTGGTCCCCGCGGTCCTCGCCGGCACCCCCGCGGTCTTCCTCGGCCTGGAGCCGGTCGGGGCCTGGACCGTCGTGTGGACGGCGATCAGCACGCTCGCGCTGGCGGTGGGCCGGGGCACCGTCGCCGCCTACTACCTGCGGACCGTCCCCGGCGCCGGCCCCGACGGGGCGGTACGGGTGGCCGAGACGCCGGGCTACTACCCCGCGCCGTCCAGCTGGTGAACCTGCTCACAGCATGCCTGTCGACGGGCCGCTGCGCGAGACACTGAGGCGGTGACCGCCGTCCTCGACCAGCAGGAGCCGGTCGCGCCCTCCCTGTGGCGGTCGCCCGGGCTCGGCGCGCTGTTCACCGCCTCCACCACCGCCCGGCTGGCCAACGAGGCCGCTCGCGTCGCGATGGTGCTGCTGGTGCTGGACCGGACCGGCTCCCCCGCGCTGGCCGGCGCCGTCGTCGGTGGGCTGGCGGTGCCGGCGCTGGTCACGGGGCCGGTGCTCGGCGCCTGGCTGGACCGCACGTCGCACCGGCGCAGCGTCTTCGTCGCCAACCAGCTGCTCCTGCTGGGCGTCCTGGTGGCGCTGCTGGCCGTCACCGGCAGCGCCCCCTCGGCCGTCGTGGTGCTGCTGTCGCTGCTGGCCGGCGTCACCGCGCCCGTGCTCACCGGCGGCTTCACCGGGCTGATCCCACCGCTGGTGCCCGCGCCGCACCTGCGACGGGCGTACGGCGCGGAGGCCACCAGCTACAACCTCGCGGGTGTCGTCGGTCCGGCGCTTGCCGGCGCGCTGGCCGCCGCGGCCTCGCCGGACGTGGCCGTCGCCGTCACCGCTGCCGTCTCTGCCCTGGCGCTGGTGGCCGTCCTGCGCGTGCCGATGCCGCCTCCCGCCGACGACCCGACGACCGGTCTCGTGCGCATGGTCGCCAGCGGATTGAGGCTGCTCGCCACGGTGCCGCCACTGCGCTCGGTGACGGTCGCGACGACCGTGTCGTTCACCGGGATGGGCGCGCTGCCGGTGGTCTTCCCGCTGCTCGCCGAGGAGGTCGGGCAGCCGGCTGCAGCGGGTGGCGCGCTGTTCAGCGCCTTCGCGCTCGGGGCGCTCGCGGGCAGCCTGCTCGTGGCCTCCCGCGTGCCACGGACAGGCCCGATGCGCTTGGCGTTCCTCGGGATCGCCGGTCTGGCGCTCGCCTTCACCGGCGTCGCCTTCGCCCCGACGCTGACCGTCGCGATCGCCCTCACCGCCGTCGCCGGCGCCATGGAGGGGCCGGTGCTGGCGAGCACGCTGGCGGTCCGGGCGGCGCACAGCCCGCCGGACATGCAGACCCAGGTCGTGACGACGGCGGCCAGCCTGAAGTTCGGCGGCTTCGCCGTCGGGTCGGCCGTCGCGGGCCTCGTCGTGGCCTCCCACGGCGTGCGGGTCGGGCTGCTGTCGCTGGCTGCCATGCAGGTCCTCGGCATCGTGCTGGGACTGCTCGCCCGCCGCTCCCGCGCCTGAGCCGCCGGCTAGGTCGGCAGCTCGGCCAGGACGCGACGGGCCGTGCGGGTGACGACCCGGTCGGTGATCGCCGGGGCGAAGCGGTAGGCCCGCCAGGCGAAGCGCGCCGAGGCCGGCGCCACGATGACCGCCGCGTCCTTGCGCAGCCCGGCCAGGCACGCCTCGGCGACCTTCTCCGGCGTCGTGGTGCGGCCGTGCGCGGCCCGGATCAGCGGCCGGATGCTCTTCACGCCAGTGGGCGCCTCGGCCATGTGGCCGTTGTCGAGCAGCGGCGTCTCGACGAAGCCGGGGCACAGCACGCTGACCCGTACGCCGTACGTCGCCGCCTCCGCGCGCAGCGCCAGGCTCAGGCCGACGACGGCGAACTTGCTGGTCGTGTACGGGCCCAGGCTCGGCGCCGGGATGAGGCCGGACAGCGAGGAGGTGCTGCAGATCTGGCCGTTGCCGCGCGCCCGCATCAGCGGGTAGGCCGCCTCGATCCCGTGGATGACCCCGTAGAGGTTGACCTCGAGCTGGGCCCGCCAGTGGTCGGCCGTCAGGGTCGAGATCGCCCCGCCCACACCGGTTCCGGCGTTGTTGACCATCAGGTCGAGGCCGCCGTGGTCGCGGTCGGTGCGCTCCACGAGCTCACGCACCGCGTCGCGGTCCCGGACGTCGACCTGCGCCGGGTGACCGCCGATCTCCTTCGCGGTCCTCTCAGCGGCGGGGCCGTCGAGGTCAGCCACGACGACGGTCGAGCCGCGGCGGACCAACGCCGTGGCGAGAGCCCGGCCGATGCCGGAGGCGGCACCGGTGACGAGGGCGGTGTGCGTCATGGCGGCGCTACCGCGGCCGGCGCAGGCCGAACGGGTCCGGCGGCTGCTGGCCAGCGGGTGGGAAGCCCTGCGGCAGCTGGGGGAACCCCTGCGGGAGCTGCGGCGAGCCGGGCTGCTGCGGCAGCGCCCCGCCGTTCTTGCTGCCGACCTTGCTCGGCCCGCCGCCGGCGCGGCCCGGCCCCTTCTTGCCCTTCTTGCCCTGCGACTGCTGGCCCTTCTTCGATGCACGCTGCGCCTTGCGGCCCATGCCCGGCATCCCCGGCATGCCGCCGCCCATCATCCCGGCCATGCCGCCCATCTGCTTCATCATCTTCTGCGCCTCGTAGAAGCGGTCCACGAGGTTGTTCACCTCGGTGACCGTCACGCCGGAGCCCTTGGCGATGCGCATGCGGCGCGAGCCGTTGAGGACCTTCGGCGTGCGCCGCTCCTGCGGCGTCATCGAGCGGATGATCGCGGCGATCCGGTCGAGGTCCTTGTCGTCGACCTGGGCGAGGGCGTCCTTCATCTGGCCCATGCCGGGGAGCATCCCGAGCAGGCTCGTCAGGGAGCCCATCTTCTTGACCTGCAGCATCTGCTCGAGGAAGTCCTCGAGGTCGAAGTCCTTGCCCTCCATCATCTTGCCGGCCATGCGCTCGGCCGTGTCCTGGTCGAAGGACTTCTCGGCCTGCTCGATGAGGGTCAGCACGTCGCCCATGCCGAGGATGCGCGAGGCCATCCGCTCGGGGTGGAAGACGTCGAAGTCGCCGAGCTTCTCGCCGGTGGAGGCGAACAGGATCGGCTGGCCGGTGAGGTGCCGCACGGACAGCGCGGCGCCACCGCGGGCGTCGCCGTCGAGCTTGGTGAGGACGACGCCGGTGAAGCCGACGCCCTCCTGGAAGGCCTGGGCGGTGACGACGGCGTCCTGACCGATCATCGCGTCGACGACGAACAGCACCTCGTCGGGCTGCACCGCGTCGCGGATGTCCGCGGCCTGCCGCATGAGCTCGGCGTCGATGCCGAGGCGGCCGGCGGTGTCGACGACGACGACGTCGTGGTTCATCCGGCGGGCCTGCTCCACGCCACGGCGGGCCGCGTCGACCGGGTCGCCGATGCCGCTCCCCTCGTACGGCGCGAAGACCTCGACGCCGGCCTGGCCGCCGACGACCTGCAGCTGCTGGACGGCGTTCGGGCGCTGCAGGTCGCAGGCGACGAGCAGCGGCGCGTGGCCATTGGCCTTGAGGTGCTTGGCGAGCTTGCCGGCCAGGGTCGTCTTGCCGGCGCCCTGGAGGCCGGCCAGCATGATCACGGTCGGCGGCTGCTTGGCGAAGCGGAGGAGCCGGGTCTCGCCGCCGAGGATGCCGACGAGCTCCTCGTTGACGATCTTGATGACCTGCTGGGCGGGGTTCAGCGCCTGGCTGACCTCCGCGCCGCGTGCCCGCTCCTTGACCGCGCCGATGAAGACCTTGACGACCGGCAGCGCGACGTCGGCCTCGAGCAGCGCGATGCGGATCTCGCGCGCGGTGGCGTCGATGTCGGCGTCGGACAGCCGCCCCTTGCCGCGCAGGCTCGAGAAGACCTTGTCCAGGCGGTCGCTCAGGGTGTCGAACACCGGGTCAGCCTAGCCGCGGGCGGTGCGCCGCCGAGCCTGACCGCAGCGGCTCACGGCGCGAGCGCGGCGAGCACCGCCTGCTCCACCGGGGCCGCGTCGCCGAGCTTGCGGCCCTCGCGGTCCACGACGTAGAAGGCGTCGACGACGTCGGCGCCCAGCGTGCTGATGTGGGCGGTCCGCACGTCCAGTCCGGCGGCCTTCAGCGCGCCGGTGATGCGGTGCAGCACCCCGAGCGCGTCGGCGGCCCGCACCTCCACGACGGTGGCGGTCTCGGAGACGTCGTCGAGCAGGCGCACCGACGGCGCCGAGCCGGGACCGCGGGCGTACGCGGCCTCGCGGGCGGCGAGCACGCCCGGCAGGTCCAGCTCCCCGGCGAGCGCGCGCCGCAGGTCTGCCTGCACGACCGACCAGTCAGGCAGCGAGCCGAACCGCGGCTCCACCCGGAAGACGGTGATGCCCGTGCCGCCGCGGCTGAGGACGGACGCGGAGCGGACGTCGAGCCGGTGCAGCGCCAGCACGCCCGCGGCCGACGACAGCAGACCCGGTGCGTCCGGCGCCACCACGGTGACCTCGTCGCCACGGGCCTCCAGCAAGGGGCCGCCGCGGGCGACCAGCGCCTCCTGCCAGTCCGCCAGCGGCGCAGGTGCCGGCGGGGGCGCACCGTCCAGCAGCGCGGCTGTCCGTCGTACCAGCTCGTCCACCAGCCCGGCCTTCCACGACGACCAGGCAGCCGGGCCGGTGGCAGCCGAGTCGGCCTCGGTCAGCGCGTGCAGCAGCTCCAGCACCTGCACCGAGCCGACCGCCTCGGCCACGGTCCGGGCGGTGGCGGGATCGGCGAGGTCGCGTCGCGTCGCGACGTCCGGCAGGAGGAGGTGGTGCTCGACCATCGCGACCAGCACGTCGACGTCCTCCGGCGGCAGCCCGAGCCGTGGTGCGAGGCCGGCCACGACCTGCATGCCGACGACGGTGTGGTCGCCCGGCAGGCCCTTGCCGATGTCGTGCAGCAGCGCGCCCAGCAGCAGCAGGTCGGGTCTGCCCACGCGGCGGGTCAGCGCGGCGGCGGCGACCGCGGCCTGGACCAGGTGCCGGTCGACGGTGAAGCGGTGGTAGCTGTTGCGCTGCGGCTTGCTCCGCACGCTGGCCCACTCCGGCAGCAGCCGCACCAGCAGGCCGGCCTGGTCCAGCGACTCGAGCACCTGCACCGCGGCTGGCCCGGCGGCGAGCAGCTGCACGAAGGCCTCGCGCGCGGCAGCCGGCCACGGCACGGGCAGGT
>JAOPWK010000228.1 GCA_025965735.1 Frankiales bacterium | reverse complement strand
GCCCGCTTCGCCGGTGAGCCGGTGGACGGCCCGCTCACCGCCTACTACGAGGCCGACATCATCGAGCACCACGCCCTCGCGTCGAGCAAGGGCAAGACCTACGCCGAGCTCGACCGCGAGGACCCGGTCCGCGCGACCGTCATGAACGGCAGCTTCCTGCGGGCCAGCCTGTTCACCAGCGTCGTGAGCTTCGGCGTCGCCGCGATGGCGATGGGTCTGGGGCTCATCTTCGTGCTCATCGGCTTCGCGCTGCGGGCCGTCCGCAGCACCAGCAGCGTCTGACGGAAGGAACGGCTCGGCCGGCGCCGGGACCCCGGCGCCGGCGACCACCAGCACAGGAGCGCGCCATGAGAGCCCTCGTCTACCACGGACCCGGCACCAAGAGCTGGGACACCGTCCCGGACCCCACCATCATCGACAGCACCGACGCCGTCGTCCGCGTCGACACCACCACCCTGTGCGGCACCGACCTGCACATCCTCAAGGGCGACGTGCCCACGGTCACCGACGGCCGCATCCTGGGCCACGAGGCGGTCGGCACCGTCACCGAGGTCGGCGGCGCGGTGACCTCGGTCCACGTGGGTGACCGCGTGCTGGTCTCGTGCGTCAGCTCCTGCGGGCGCTGCCGCTACTGCCGGGAAGGCCAGTACGGGCAGTGCCTCGGCGGCGGCGGCTGGATCCTCGGCAACACCATCAACGGCACGCAGGCGGAGCTGGTGCGGGTGCCGTTCGCCGACACCTCCACCTACGCCCTTCCGGCCGGTCTCGACGACGAGTCCGCGCTGATGCTGTCCGACATCCTCCCGACCGCCTACGAGGTCGGGGTCGTCAACGGCGGGATCCGGCCCGGCGACACCGTCGCCGTGGTCGGCGCAGGCCCGATCGGGCTGGCCACCGTGCTGGCAGCGCGCCTGTTCAGCCCCGCGCACATCGTCGCGATCGACCTCGTCGACTCCCGGCTCGAGGCCGCGAAGCAATTCGGCGCGGACGTCACGATCAACCCCTCGCGGGAGGACCCGGCCGAGCAGCTTGCGACGCTCACCGGCGGGCTCGGCGTGGACGTTGCCATCGAGGCGGTCGGGCTCCCCGGCACCTTCGAGACCTGCACCAGCCTGGTGCGAGCCGGCGGACGCGTCGCCAACGTGGGTGTCCACGGAACCGCAGCCACGCTGCACCTCGAGGACCTGTGGTCCAAGAACGTCACGATCACCACGGGGCTGGTGGACACCTGGTCCACGTCCACGCTGCTCAAGCTCGTCGTCTCCGGGCAGCTCGACGCGAAGCGCTTCGTCACCCACCGCTTCCCACTCGGCGACATCGTCGAGGCCTACGACACCTTCGGCCGCGCAGCGGACACCGGCGCTCTGAAGGTCGTGCTCACCAGCACTGCTGTCTGACCTCGCGTACGCCGAGCGGCCGGGTGCCCCGCACCCGGCCGAAGGAGGCACCGGCATGACGACCACCACCCGAACGCTCGACGTCGGTCTCGTACCGGCAGCACGCACCTCGGCAGCCGGGCCGCTCCTGCTGCGGCCGCTGAGGCTGCAGCTGCGCAGCCCGCAGCCGCCCGGGGTGGCGCGGGGGCTGGTGGACGGAGCCTGGTGGCCCTACAGCGACGACCTCGTCGCCGAGCTCGGGTCGCTGCTGGAGGGGGTGGCGCAGCGCGGCCACCGGGTGCACCGCGTCAGCTACAGCCTCGACGCGTGGACGGACGTGCCACGCAAGGTGCTCATCGGCGGCACCCTGGTGCGACTCGGCGGCTACCGCACCCAGCACTCATCCGTCCTCCACCTGATCGACTCCTCCGGCAAGGCCCCGCTGGTCCTCGTGGTCATCCCGACCACGGCGACGCAGGACGTCGCGCAGCGGGCATCGGAGCTCGCGGTGACCAGCACCCTGCTCGACGCCGGACGGATCCTCGACGCCGCCACGTCATGACGCCGGACGCCGGCGCCGCAGCGGTGCAGGGCCCGATGACCACAGCGGCGGCTGCGGTGGACCTGCTCTGGGTGCCGCTCGGCGCCGGCGGCTGCTCGGTCGGCTGGAACGGCCGCATCTTCGAGCGCATCGCAGCACGACGAGCGCGTCGCACGCGGCTGGACCTGTACCACTCCGCGCTGCAGGTCCGTACCGCCGAGAGCTCCTTCACGATCGAGATGGCGCCCGCGTGGAACGACCGCCGTGCGGACCGGGGCGTGACGGGCGTCGGACCCGTCGGACTGCGGGCGCTGGGACGGCTCAGGGCCTTCCGGTACGAGGTGCGCCGCTGGTGCGACGGCACCATCCGGGATGCCGCCGCGGCCGTCGGAGGTCCGGTGCGGCTGGGTGAGGATCCCCTGCAGGCACAGCTGCTCCTGGACCTCGTGCCGCTGTTCCCGGCCTGCACCTGGGGGCGCGACGAGCAGGCCGCTGGTGAGATGTGGAACTCCAACTCACTGACGGCGTGGCTGCTCGCGCGCTCCGGTCACGACATGACCCAGATCGGTCCGCCCACGGGTGGCAGGGCACCTGGCTGGCGTGCGGGCGTCGTCGTCGCGCAGCGCACGACGATGCCGGGCGAAGGCGCCCCGCAGACGGCCTGACCGGTTCCCGCCGCCACCCGGTGCCGGGACCGCGCTAGTCGAACCAGGACTGCCGGTGCGACGGCGGCCGCAGCAGGTCGCTGGTGCCCTGCGTCTCCTCCTCGGCGAGCTTCCTCAGGGTCTTCTCGTCCCGCGCCATCTGGTCGCGCACCTCGGACGGGACCGACCAGCCGGTCCCCTCCAGCAGGCGGCACAGCACCAGCCTGGCCTCCGCCAGCTCCTTGCGTTCGCCGACGGCGTTCGCCCGGTCGTACCGGGCGTAGGCGGCATCCAGCCGCTCGTCGTCCTCCGGCGTGCGCAAGCCACTCCTACCTCGGGCCCCCCGAGTGCCGCACGAGCCAGGCGGCGACCCTGCCACCGTAACCCCCGCACGGCCCCCGACGCCGCGTGATGCACCGCGTCCTGTTAGGTGGACGCGCCGTCCACGACCCCGCTCGTCGGCGACGACGTCGTAGTGCTGCAGGTGCTGCGCGAGGGGACAGCGCACGTCGTCGGCGGCGTCGCCGTTCGAGCCGCCAGCTACGGAGCCTGCCGTGAGGCCGCGGCGCGACCGACGACCTCGGCGCCGCCCATCCGGAGCAACCACCGGAGACCGCTCGCCCGTCGCGCGGCACCTCGCAGCGGCGGGTGCGCGCGGTGCCGGTATGAGGGCCGCAGCGCTCGTCGTCGGGGTGCTGGTCCTGGGCCTGGCTCGTGAGCCGACCGGCCTCAGGTGACGTTGCCGCCGACCGGCACGCGCGAACGCCACGCGAAGAAGGGGGCCCAACGTCCCCGCCCTGAGGCAGGTCCGCCTGGCAGTGTGACGGCGCCGGCCTTCGCAGACCGGCGGCCCCTTGGCCCGGGACGTCGTCATCCCTCGTCCCGTGGAGGCCCTCTGTGTCAACAACCAGCCCCGTACGGCCTCAGCGCCGCGAGCTGCTGGTCAGCAGGTGGTGGATCCAGGGCGGGCTGCTGGTCGCCGTGCTCGGGCTGTTCGGGCTGGTGCTCATGGGCTTCCAGACCTACCAGCACCACCCGCCGATCCCGGACCGGGTCGTGAGCGAGTCCGGCACGACCGTCTACACGGGAGCCGACGTCACGGCCGGCCAGAGGGCGTTCCTGGGCAACGGCCTGATGGAGTACGGCTCGATCTTCGGGCACGGCGCCTACCTCGGGCCGGACTTCACCGCGGACTACCTGCACCGCTCCGCCGAGCACGTCCGCGCGAGCTACGGCGGGGACGGGTCGGACTCGGCGCAGCAGCGGACCGTCGAGGAGTTCAAGACCAACCGCTACGAGGACTCCACCGGCACCCTCACCGTCTCCGACGCCCAGGCTGCCGCCTTCGCCGATCTCTCAGCGCACTACGCCCGCACGCTCGGCGATCCGGAGGGCCGGACCGGGCTGCGCCCGAACGCGGTCACCGACCCGGACGAGGTCCACCAGCTCACCTCGTACTTCGCGTGGAGCGCCTGGGCGGCCGCCGCGAACCGGCCGGAGAAGAACTACTCGTACACCAACAACTGGCCGCCCGAGCCGCTGGTGGACAACGCCCCGACCGCGAACACGATCGTGTGGAGCGTCCTGAGTCTGGTGGCGCTCCTGGGCGGGACCGGCGCGCTGTTCGCGGTATTCGGCCGGTGGAACTGGCTGGGCTGGCACGGCCGCGACCAGCACGAGCTCCGGTTCCGCGAGCCCCGCTCGGTCGCGCTGACCCAGTCGCAGAAGGCCTGCGCCTTCTTCTTCCTCGTCATGAGCGTGCTGTTCCTCGCCCAGACGATGCTGGGCTCTGCGGCCGAGCACTACCGCGCCGACCTGCAGAGCTTCTTCGGCATCCCGCTGGACCGGTGGCTGCCGTACAACCTCGTGCGGACCTGGCACGTCCAGCTCTCGCTGATGTGGGTCTCCACCGGGTTCCTCGCCGCCGGCGTCTTCCTCGTCCCGATGATCACCCGACGCCGGGACCCGAAGGGACAGGCGCTGCTCACCTACGGCCTGCTCGGGGCCCTCACGGTCGTCGTGGTCGGTTCGCTGGCCGGCGAGGCGCTGGGCATCCACGGCAAGCTCGACGGCCTGGTGAACGAGTGGTTCGGCATGCAGGGCTTCGAGTACCTCGACCTGGGCCGGCTGTGGCAGGTCCTGCTCACCCTCGGCATGGTCCTGTGGGTCGTCATCCTCTTCCGCGGCCTGCGCAAGCGCCTGGCCAGCGACAGCCACGGGAACATGCCCTGGCTGTTCTTCTTCGCCGCGCTCGCCCTGCCCGCGGTCTACGCCCTCGGGCTGCTGACCCGCACGGGCGACAACTACACGATCACCGACTTCTGGCGCTTCATGGTCGTCCACCTGTGGGTGGAGGACTTCCTGGAGCTGTTCACGACCGTCATGGTCGCGTACGTCTTCGTGCTCCTCGGCGTCGTCCGCGAGCGGATCGCCCTCACGGTCATCTTCCTCGACATCGTGCTCTACAGCGCCGGTGGTGTGATCGGGACGGCCCACCACTGGTACTTCAACGGAGAGCCGGCCTCGGTCCTCGCGATGGGCGGGTTCTTCAGCGCCTTCGAGGTCATCCCGCTGACGTTCCTCACCATCGAGGCGTGGTCGTTCATCCGCCTCGGCGCGCGCCGGGAGTCGGTGAGCGAGACGCCGTTCCCGCACCGCTGGGCGGTGATGTTCCTGGTGGCTGTCGGGTTCTGGAACTTCCTGGGCGCAGGGGTTTTCGGGTTCCTCATCAACCTCCCGATCGTCTCGTACTACGAGATCGGCACGGCGCTGACGAGCAACCACGCCCACACGGCGATGATGGGCGTCTACGGGATGCTCGCCTGCGGTTTCGCGGTGTTCGCACTGCGCTACCTCGTGCCGAAGGAGCAGTGGTCCGACCGGCTGATGAAGATCAGCTTCTGGTCGCTGAACATCGGGCTCGCCTGGATGAGCTTCGTGACCCTGCTCCCGCTCGGGATCCTGCAGCTCTACCACTCGGTCGACGCCGGCTACTACGACGCGCGGTCGCTGACGTTCATCACCAGCGACACCAACGCGATGCTCGAGTGGCTCCGCCTTCCCGGCGACGTCGTCTTCATCGCCGGCGGAGTCCTGCCGCTGGTCTGGATGAGCCTGCTCGGCGCACTGGCCGTGCTGCGCAAGGACACCCCCGCGGCGACGAACCCGTCCCACGGCTCGGAGGACGCCGACGACCCGGACCTGCAGCTGTTCACCGAGGTCGAGCACCACGACCCGGACGAGGCCACGGCCGCCGGGTCGCTCACCCCCGCCGGCCGAGCGTGACCGACGGTCGCTGAGGCGCAGCGAGGTGGCCTTCGAGACAGCGTTCATCGCCGGTTACGCCGTCCTGCTCCTGCTCGCAGGAGAGGGCCTGCGCCGGCTGGGACGAGTCAGCACCGACGCGTGGTCCAGCCGGCTGTTCGCGGCCTACCGCGCGCAGGCGCCCGAACCGGTCGACCCGGCGGGCCCTGCCGACTGGCCGCACTCCGAGGTGCCTCAGCTGCACACCGTGCTGGCGGGGGTCGCGTCCTCTGCCGCGACGCTGCTCTGCGTGGCGGAGCTGGTCCGCCACCACGACCGGCTCGCCGTCGCCGTCCTCGCGCCGGTCGCCGCGCTCGCCGCCGTCGTCACGGGTCGGACCGCGGTGGCGCTCCGGGCGCGAGCGCGCGCGCCGCAGGCCTCGTAGCCGGCCACGGCCCGCACCCGGGCAGTGCGCCTAGGGTCCAGACCGTGCCGGGTGAGCGATGAGCGAGCAGCTGCTGGCTCGCGCCGTGCGCGCGCTCTGCACCGCCGTGGACGGCGAGGGGGCGATGGCGGAGCTCGCGCAGGTGCTCGTCCCGGACGCCGTCGACTGGTGCCTGGTCGACCTTCTGGAGCCGCCCGACCTGGTGACCCGCGTCGTCGCGCTCGGCGCGGCCGGCCCGCTGGACCTGCCGCTGGACCAGGGGGAGGTGCACGCTCGCCGCTCCTCGGCCCAGACCGTGGGCGTCCTGTCGCGGCTGGTGGACGCGCCAGGTCGTCGGCTGCGGCTGACCGCCGCCGACCTGGCGGCCGCGGCCGGCAGCGCAGACCTCCGCACCCGCAGGCAGGTCGAGCTGGCCCAGTCGCTGGGCACGACCGAGGCGCTCGTGCTCGGGCTGGTCCGCGGCGGTGACCTGCTCGGTGTGCTGACCGTCGGACGCTGCGGGCGCGGCTTCGACGACGCGGACGCTGAGCGGCTGAGCGACCTCGCCTCCGCCGCCGGGCTGGCGCTGTCGGGCGTGCGGCTGCGCGAGCTGCAGCGCAGCGTCTCGACCGCGCTGCAGCGCAGCCTGCTGCCACCGCTCCCCGTCGTCCCCGGGCTCGCGCTGGCGGCCCGCTTCGTGCCGACCCTGCAGGGGCTGGCGGTCGGCGGCGACTGGTACGACGCGTTCCCGCTCTCGGACCGGATGACCGCGTTCGTCGTCGGCGACGCCACAGGGCACGACGCGCAGGCCGCGGCGCGGATGGCCGAGCTGCGCAACCTGCTGCGGGGGACCGCCGTCGACGCGCAGCAGCCGCCGGCGGAGACGCTGTCCCGTCTGGACCGGGTGATCGACCACCTGACGCCGGAGCTGTCCGGCACGTGCGTGTACGTGCAGCTCGACCGGGTCGAGCGCCGGCTGCGCTGGTCCTCGGCCGGGCACCTGCCGCCCGTGCTGCTGCGAGACGGCGTCGCCGACCTGCTCGAGACGCCGCCCGACCTGATGCTCGGCGTGCGCGTCGGTACCGACCGGGCCGACCACGAACGCGACCTGCTGCCCGGCGACGTCGTCGTGCTGTACACCGACGGCCTGGTCGAGCAGCGCCGCACCGCTTTGGACGTCAGGCTCGAGGCGCTGCGGCAGGCGGTGCAGGCGCTCTCCGGGCTGGACGCCGAGCAGCTGGCCGACGCACTCGTGCAGCGGCTGCCGAGCGGCGACGACGACGTGGCCGTGCTCGTCCTGCACGTCGAGCCCGACCTGCTCCCGAGGAGACCCCCATGCCCGACGTGACCGTGCCCGGCGCGAGCAGCGCCCCCGAGCTGCGCGCCCACCTCGGCGTCCCGCCCGTCGGTAGCGGGCCGTGGCCGGGTGTCGTCGTGCTGCACGAGGTCTTCGGCCTCACCGTGGACACCCGGCAGCAGGCGGACCGGCTGGCCGCCGCCGGGTACCTCGCCGTCGCGCCCGACCTCTACAGCGCCGGCGGGGCGGTGCGCTGCCTGCGCTCGACCTTCCGCGCACTGACCTCCGGGGAGGGGAACGCCTTCGGCGACATCGAGGCCACCCGCGCCTGGCTGGCCAGTCGCGACGACTGCACCGGTCGGATCGGCGTGCTCGGCTTCTGCATGGGCGGCGGCTTCGCGCTGCTGGGTGCGACGCGCGGCTTCGACGCCTCCGCCCCGAACTACGGGCCGCTGCCGAGAGACGCCGAGGAGGTGCTCCGCGGTGCCTGCCCTGTGGTCGCGAGCTACGGCCGTCGCGACATCGGGCTGCGGGGAGCCGCCGCCCGGCTGGAGAGCGCGCTGACCTCCTTGGGCGTCGAGCACGACGTGAAGGAGTACGCCGACGCCGGGCACTCGTTCCTCAACCGGCACGGTCTCGGACCGCTCGCCGTGCTCGAGCGGGTGGCCGGGTTCAACTACCACGAGCCTTCGGCGGAAGACGCCTGGGCGCGCATCCTGCGCACCTTCGAGCGGACCCTGCTGGACTGACCAGTCACGTCCCGCCGCATGCACAGGGCAGCCAGGTGCGTCGTCGCCTTCGAGCGCCGGAGGCCGTCGTCGGCGACGGCGCCCACCGGTCCGGCTGTACCTCCGTAGCGTGGACAGCACGCTGCTCCGGCACCTGCTCGGACGCGGAGCAAAGGTGGCAGCGTCCGGTCCTGGCGCAGCGGTCACAGCCCTCACCCCCGCAGGACCGGGCGCGAGATCCCCGTGCTCCTGCTGGAGCCTGTGCGGGGGTGAGGTTCGGCGGAAGCGCCAGCTGCGGCACGCCTGGACGAGGTGCGACTGCACGCTCACGTGGGTGTCGTCGTAGCGCTCGCCCAGCAAGAGGCGCGCGGCGCTGCTCGGACGGGAGCATGCCCGTTCCGGTGCCCGCGACTCCGCGACCGACGACGGGCGTCAGCCGGACGGCCCGAGCGCCGGGTCGTTGGCCATCCGGTCCCAGAACGCGTCGGCCCACACCTCGTGACCGCGGTCGTTCGGGTGGAACCAGTCGGCAGCGAACTGGGTCAGCATCGCCTCGGGCCCTTGCGCGCGGAGCGCTTCGTGCAGGGCGACGGGGCGCAGGGCTTGTGCCGTCGCACCGGCGGTGAGGACGTCGGCGGCCTGCTGCGCGTCGGCCTCCCAGTGGCCGTGCATGAAGTAGGGCGCATCCGCGACGTACGCGCCTGCGGGCAGCGCCGCGGTGAGCCGATCCGCGTCGCGGGCGAACGTCGCCCTGTCGTAGGCCCGCACGTCGTTCCCCCCGATGGCCACGGTGAGCACGTCCGGCGTGCGCCCGAGCGCTGACAGGGCGGGGAGCTGCGTGTCGAGGACGTCGCGGATCCGGGCGCCGCTCTTGCTCAGGTTCACGATCTCGACGGGCCGGCCGGTCCTCTCGCGCAGGCGATCGGCGAGCAGGCTGACGTAGCCGTGCTGCGGGTCGCTCGCGCCGACGCCCTGAGCGGCGCTGTCGCCGAGCGCGACGTAGAGCAACCCGCCGGTCTCCCCCTGTGGCTGGGACCAGTGCTCGGCGCTGCTGCGGGCCCCCAGCGCGACCTGGGTGAGCTTCACGACCCAGATGCCCGCGACGACCAGCACGGCTGCGAGCAGCGAGGCTGCGATCGGGTGCCTCCTGATCCGTGCGCTCATGGCTGTCCTCCTGCCTCACCGTGCCCTGCGCCGACGCGGCGCGCCAGGGCCGGAGGTCCCGGGCACGGACGCAGGGTCGGTGCCCGGGCGGTGCGGCTAGAGCTCGAGGAGGTCCTGCATCTTCGTGATCTCGGCCTGCTGGGCGATCCTGATCTCCCTGGCGAGCGCGACGGCGGGGCCGTACCTGCGTCTTGCCGGGCGGCGCTGCGGGAAGCCCCCGCGGCGCCGGCGTCCGCCTAGCCGTGCGCGTGCTTCACGCCGTCGTCGTGCACGTGCTCCGGCGGGAGGGGCGCGGGGGCGCGGCGGCCCATGCCACCCATGCCCCACATCATCCAGACCATCCCCTGCGGATCCGCCGTTCGGGTCCGGCGCCGGCAGGACGCGCCTACCGGTCCAACGGGCTCGCCCTCATCGTCGCCTCGCACGACCCCGAGATCATGGGCCGAAGGTCCCGACTAGCCGACGGAGTGCTTCCCGTGCCACGGCTCGGGGCGGCTGCCGCTGCGCTGCGCCCGCTCGGGGCGGCGCAGCCCGAGGAGCGCGGCGAACAGCGCGTCGAGCTCGGCGGCCCGCAGCGGCTGCTCCGAGGTCGGCAGCGGGCACGCCTCTACCGGCACCCAGCTCATCGGCCGGCCTTCGCGAGGGCGGGGAGGAACCGGCCGGTGCGGGCGAGGTAGTCGTCGTAGGCAGGGCCGTGCTGTCGGCGCAGGTGCGGCTCCTCCACGATCAGGACCTGCGCGACGATGCCCGCGGTCGCGAGGAGCAGCCCGAGCACGCTGACGGCGGTCGGGACGGCGAGCGCGCTGCCGGCCGCGAACAGGAGCATCGCCGTGAAGATCGGGTTCCTCATCCTGCCGAAGAGCCCGCTGGTCACGAGGTCGGTCCGCTCGTCGGGGTCGACGCCGATCCGCCACGATGCGCCCATCGCCCGCTGCGCAGTCAGGCAGAGGACGAGGCCGCCGAGCATCGCCACGGCGCCGAGCGCGGCGGGGGCGTCCCAGCCGCGGTCGTCGGCAAGCACGGTGCCGGCGACGACGACGAGCAGGCCGACGGTGAGGGCGAGACCGGCGGCCTTGGCCGCCAGGCCGCGCTCGCGGTGAGCGACGAAGCCGGTGCTGCCGGTGGCTCGCACCTGCGCGACGGTGCGCCAGCCGAACGCGAGCAGCACGAACGCCGTTTGGAGCAGGAGGGTGGTGGCGACGGGCCCCATCGGGTCTCCTTCGGTCAGGGCGGAGCGGACGCCCGTAGTCGTATCATCGGCCTATGCCGATGACAACTGTGCAGACCGAAGCCGACCTCACCGCTGCGGTCTGCCTGTTCCGCGGCCTGGCCGACCCGGCCCGGCTCGCGATCGTCCAACACCTCGTCCTGGGCGAGCACCGCGTCGTCGACCTCACCGCCCACCTCGGGCTGGCCCAGTCCACGGTGTCCGGGCACCTGTCCTGTCTGAAGGACTGCGGGCTGGTCACCGCCCGCGCCGAGGGACGGGCCTCGCTCTACTCCCTGGCCCGGCCCGAGCTGCTGGACCTGCTCGCGAGCGCGGAGCGGCTCCTGGAGGCGACCGGGGAGCAGGTCGCGCTCTGCCCGACGTACGGCCAGGACACCGGCGCATGAGCGCTGTCCACGACCACGCCGCCAAGGCCGCAGCGGTCACCCCGGCCGACCGGGCGCGGCTCGGCAGGCGCGCCCGGCTGCTCGCCGGAGCGAGCGTCTCCTACAACCTCGTCGAGGGTGTCATCGCGATCGGCGCCGGGCTCGTCGCCGGCTCCGTCGCCCTCATCGGGTTCGGGCTCGACAGCGCCATCGAGGTGTCGTCCGGGCTGATCATCCTCTGGCAGTTCCGGCACCTGCTCCCCGAGAGCCGTGAGCAGAAGGCACTGCGCCTCATCGCCGTGTCGTTCCTCGCCCTCGCCGCCTACGTCTCCTTCGAGTCCCTGAGGGCGCTCGTCACCGGCTCCGAGCCCGAGGCGTCACCGGTCGGGATCGCGCTCGCGCTCGCGTCGGTGACCGTCATGCCGTTCCTGGCGTGGGCGCAGCGCCGCACCGGCCGGGCCCTGCACTCCAGCAGCGTGGTCGCGGACAGCAACCAGACGCTGCTCTGCACCTACATGAGCGTGGCCCTGCTCGTCGGCCTCGGCCTCAACGCCGCCCTCGGCTGGTGGTGGGCCGATCCCGTCGCCGGGCTCGTCATCGCCGCCATCGCCCTCAAGGAGGGACGCGACGCCTGGCGCGGACAGGGGTGCTGCGCACCGACTGCCGTCGCCGGTCTCACCGCCGAGCCGGCAGCGGCTGACGGCTGCGGGGACGCCTGCGGCAGCGCCGGTCGTTGCTGAAGACGGTGGGACGAGGGCGTCGGGCACGCGCTGTGGTTCCTCGGGCTCACCGTGCTGGTCCTCGCCATCGCGCACCCCGTCCGGCCGCTGCCCCTGCCCCTGTCCCACACGCTCTGGCCGCCGCCGCCGGCGTCACGTGGGCCGGGAATGTGGTCCAGCCCGGACACGTCCCGCCCGGCGCGGCGCTCGCCGCCGGCCGCAGCCGAGCGGGCTCGGGTGGCTCTGACCCGCACCGCACGGGCGGCCTGCTCTACCGTGATCGTGTGACGCAGCCCCGCGCCGCCCGCGCAGCCGCAGCCGCGGGACAGGTCGCAGTCGGTCTGGCAGCGCACGCCTCCGCGTCCGGATGCCTGCCGTCGGTGTCGTCGCTCGCCGTGGCCCTGCCGCTCGCACTGCTCGGCATCGTCCTGCTCGGCAGGGCCTTCCCGCACCGCCCGCTGGCTCGGCTCGCCGGCGGCCAGTTCGCGGTCCACGCCGCGCTGACGGTCAGCGCCGCGTGCGCGGGGGCGCACAGCCCGCACCTGCTGATGACCTACGCCCACGTCGCCGCCGTCGTGCTGCTCCGCGCCGGCTGGGCGCGCACGGCGCGGGTCATCGACGACGCCGTCCAGGGCCTGGGACGGCTCGTCCCCCGCCTCCGCCTCGCCGTGCCCGCCGCGCAGACGATGCCCGACCTGGTCGTGGTCGGCGCGCGCCCCGGCGGGCCGCTCCGACTGCTCCTCCCCGCTTCGACCGGGCGCCGCGGCCCGCCAGCAGGAGGGTTCGCGCCTCTGCCCGCCTAGGGACCCCTGGGCGGTCCCGTCCCGTCCTCCCAGGAGCCCGCCTTGCCGCGCAACCACGCCCTGCCCGCCTCCGCCCTCGCCCTCGCGCTCTCCCTCTCCCTGGCGGCGTGCGCCGGCCAGGACCCCGCGCCGGAATCTGCCCCGCCGCCCAGCGCTCCCGCCGCCACCCAGCCCGCCGCGCCGTCCGCCGCCCCCAGCTCGGTGCCGAGCCCGACGCCGAGCGGGAAGATCGTCGAGGTCACCTACGCCGGCGGCGAGGTGACCGGAGCGCCCTCGCGGGTGCCGGTGAAGCTCGGCGAGCGCGTCGTGCTGCGGTTCACCAGCGATGTCACGGAGGAGATCCACGTCCACGGGTACGACCTGTACGCCGACCTCGTCCCGGGGCAGCCTGCGGAGATCGCGTTCGTGGCGGACCTCCCCGGCTCGTACGAGGTCGAGCTCCACGACGCCGCCAAGCCGCTGTACCAGCTGAGGGTTTCGTGATCCTCGCGCACGGCGTCGGGAGCCGGAGCGACCTGCCGATCCCGCTCTCGCTCGCGCTGTACGCGGGTGCGATGGCCGTCGCGATCAGCTTCGCCGCGCTCGTCCTGCTCTGGCGCAGCCCGAAGCTGACCGGCGACCAGGCCGACGGCGCCGCGCTGCCGGTCGGCGTGCAGAAGGTGCTTGACTCGGCCGTGCTGCGGCGCAGCCTCCAGGCCGTTGCGCTCGCGATCGCGCTGCTCGTCACCGCGGTCGCGCTGGTCGGACCTGCGAGCACGAACGACAACCTCGCGCCGTACGCGGTGTACGTGACGCTGTGGGTCGGACTGATCCCGGCGAGCCTGCTCCTGGGCCCGGTCTGGCGGGTGATCAACCCGCTCCGGCTGCTCCACCGCGGTCTGCGCGCGGTCACCGGGCCGGCGCCGGCGCCGCACCTGGCTGACCGGCTCGGGTACTGGCCCGCCGCGCTGTCGCTGTTCGCGTTCGTCTGGCTTGAGCTCGTCTACAGCGAGCGGACCGATCCGCGGACGGTCGGGGTCTTCCTGGTCCTGTACTCGGTCGCGCACCTCGTCGCGTCGCTGTGGGTCGGGGAGCGGTGGTTCGCCCGCGGCGACGGGTTCGAGGTCTACTCGACCCTGATCGGGCGGCTGTCGCCGCTGGGCCGCCGCGACGACGGACGGCTGGCGCTGCGCAACCCCCTGCGGAACGCCGCGACGCTCGCGCAGGACCGCGGGCTGGCCGCGGTGGCGATCGTGCTCGTCGGCTCGACCGCGTTCGACGGCCTGAGCCGGATCACGTTCTGGACGACCGGCCCCGGCCAGGCGAACGACAATCTCTCCGGAACGCTCGGCCTCCTCGCGATGATCGGCATCGCCGGGCTGCTGTACGTCGGGGCCACCGCCGCGAACGGGCGGCTCGCAGGCCAGCCGCCAAAGGCCCAGCCGAGCCTGTACGCCCACTCGATGATCCCGATCGCGATCGGCTACTCGATCGCGCACTACTTCAGCCTGCTCCTGCTCGACGGGCAGGCCACGTGGATCCTCGCGAGCAACCCGTTCGGCGCGGACGGCGTCGACCTGTTCGGGACCTACGGCAACGCGATCGACTACACGACGCTGAGCGTCGACACCATCGCCTACGTCCAGACCGGCGCGATCATCCTCGGGCACGTCCTCGGCGTGGTCCTCGCGCACGACGCCGCCCTGCGCGCGAAGCGGAAGGCCAGGGCCGGCGAGCAGCTCCCGCTCGTCGCGGCGATGATCGCGTTCACCGTCGGCGGCCTCGCGCTGCTGTTCAGCGCATGACGACGGTCCTCGCGCACGGCGGCGGCGCGCCGGAGGCCGCGATGATCGGCCTGCCGCTCCTGCTCTTCGCCGTCTTCTTCCTCCTCGAACGCCGCGCCCGCAAGGCCGAAGCCGCAGACCCCGAGGCCTGCGACGGCACCACCATGGGCACCCCATGAGCAGCAGGCAGATCTCCAAGCGGGAGCAGGCACGGCTCGCCGAGCAGCAGGCCGCGGCCCGGAACGCCCGCAACGCCCGGCTCGCCGTCGTCGGGACCCTCGCCCTCGTCGTCCTGGCGGTCATCGGGCTCGTCCTCGCGCAGCAGGGCGGCGGCCAGACCGCCGCGGCCGGTCCGCTGACAGGGGCACCGCCGTGGCCCGCGCAGCCCGCCGGGCTGACGGAGCGCGTCGAGGCCCTCGGGTTCCCGCCCGTCGGCGACGAGAGCTACCACGCCCACGTCCTGCTCACCGTCTACCGCAACGGCCAGCAGGTCCCGGTGCCCGCCGACATGGGCTACGACGAACGCGGCTCGCACGCCTCGCTGCACACCCACACCCCCGACGGCGTCATCCACATGGAGGCTGACGACCCCTACCCCTACCGGCTCAGCCACGTCTTCCGGGTCTGGGGCGTCGACTTCGCGCTGAACCGCCTCGGCGGCGACGTCGCCAGGGGACCCGACCAGGTCCACATCTACGTCAACGGCCAGCACACCGACAGCGACGTCGTGCTCGAGGACGGCGACAACGTCGTCGTCGCCTACGGCCGTGCCGGCAGCTTCCCGACCGAGCCGGACACCGGCGCGCTGGCGACGGCCTGACCCCTCCCGGACGCGCTCGTCGGCGGTGCTGCTGGCAGCCCTGCTCTCGGCCGGCTGCGGCGCCGACGGCGGCGGGTCGGCGGCGCCCGAGCCGTCGGCGTCGTTCGGCTGGCACGGCGTGGAGCCGCAGAACCCGCCGGTCCCGCGGGCCGAGTCCGTCCTGCGGGACACCGCCGGGCGGCGGTCCGACTTCGCCGCCGAGACCCGCGGCAGGCCGCCGTTCTCGCCGGCGCCACCGGCGGCAAGCCCGCGAAGCCGCCGCGGTGACGTTCCTCGGTGAGCGGCATCTGGCTGCTGTCCCGGGGCCGCCGTCTGCAGTGCCGAGGTCGACCATGCCCGCGGCCCCGGCTGGCACGACTGGCTAGTCGTCGGAGCCGCCACCGGAGCCGCCACCCGAGCCGCCGCCGCTGTCGTCCACGCGCTCGTCGACCAACACGGGCTGACCGCTCGCGCACGACAGCTCCAGCCGCACCCGGGTGCTCGAGCTCTCGAACCGGACCTCGGCCTCGCTTCCGGAGACCGACCGATCGTCGAGCGCGTAGCCGTCCGCGGGGCTTGCGTACACGAGCTTGGCAGTCGTGCCGGCGCAGGACAGCCCTGCCGAGCCGCCGACGGAACGAAAGGCGCGCGTCGGGGACGCCGGCGGTGCCGCCGAGCGGGCCGGCAAGGGTGAGGCAGCAGCCCCGTCGTCAGGTGGGACATCGGGTGTTCGCGCCGGTCCTGCGGCAGTGGGTGCGGCGGCTGGTCCGGCCGACGCCGCGGCCGGGGACGCAGGCGCTGGTCCAGGCGCCGACGGCGCTGCCGACGCTGACGTGGCGGACGAACCGGCCTCGGCGCTGAGCGGCGGCACCGCCGGGTCTGCGACCTGCTCGGCGACGAGCCCCACCGCCAAGACACCAACGCCAGTGGCGACCGCGGCGCCGGCCAGCCACACCGCGGCCAGCAGCAGCGGGGCACGCAACGACCGGGAGCTCACACGTCCACCTTGCCTTGCTCGCGTCCCGGGTGCGGGCGGCTACCGTCCGTCGGGTGCCGCAGCTGCTCCTGGTCGAGGACGACCCGGCAATCCGGACGGCCCTGGCTCGGGCGCTGTCCGAGCGTGGACACGGTGTGCGCACCGAGCCAACCGGCATGGCTGGGCTGCAGGCCGCGGTCGACGACCGGCCCGACCTGGTCGTGCTCGACCTGGGTCTGCCCGATGTCGACGGGTGCGTGTTGCTGAGCATGCTGCGAGCCGTCAGCGACGTCCCCGTTATCGTCGCTACCGCCCGCGATGACGAGCGCGAGACCGTCCGGGCGCTGGACGCCGGCGCCGACGACTACATCGTCAAGCCGTTCGCCGCCGAACACCTCGACGCCCGCATCCGGGCCGTGCTGCGCCGCGGCACCGCCGCCGAGCCCACCGCGACGTTCGCCGTCGGCGCGCTGAGTGTCGACGTCCGGGCGCGCACGGCTGTGCTGGAGGGTAGGCCGCTGGACCTGACGCGCCTCGAGTTCGACCTGCTCGCGCACCTGGCTGCCCGTCCCGGCGTCGTCGTGAGCAAGAAGGAGCTGCTCGCTGACGTGTGGCACCAGCCGTACGGCGGCGCCGACAAGACGGTCGACGTCCACCTGTCGTGGCTGCGCCGCAAGCTCGGGGAGTCGGCGTCCGCACCGCGCTACCTGCACAGCGTGCGCGGAGTCGGCGTGAAGCTGCTCGCACCGCCATGAGACGGCAGGTCGCGCTGCTCGTGACCGCGACGACGCTGCTCGTCGTCGTCGCGTTCCTGCTCCCACTGACGCTGCTGCTGCGCACGCTGGCAGCCGACCGCGCGGTCGCGCAGGGGCTCCAGGAGGCGCAGGGCCTGGCCGTGCTCGTCGCAGTCACCCCACCGGACCGGCTTGAGGCCGCGGTCGACCTGCTCGACTCGGGGAGCCCGCGGGCCGTGACCGTGTTCCTGCCCGACGGCCGCGCGCTCGGCGCCCCGGCCGGCCCCGTCAGCGGCCTCGCGAGCTCGGGTCGGGCGTTCACCGCGGACGCCGACGGCGGCCGGGAGATCTACGTTCCCGTCGACACCGAGCGCGGCCGCGCCGTCGTGCGGTCCTACGTCCCCGACACGCTGCTTCAGCGCGGAGTGCGCGCCGCCGTCGGCGTGCTCGCAGCTCTCGGGCTCGGGCTCCTGGCTGTCGCCGTCCTGGTCGCGGACCGGCTGGCGCGGGTCACGGTCCGGCCGGTGACCGCGCTGGCCGGGGCGGCGCTCCGCCTCGCCGCTGGCGACTTGACCGCTCGTGTCGAGCCGGCCGGCCCACCGGAGGTCCGGGAGGTCGGCGCGGCGGTCAACGCGCTCGGCCGCCGCATCGACGAGCTCCTCGTCGCCGAGCGCGAGTCCGTCGCTGACCTCTCGCACCGGCTGCGCACTCCCTTGACGGCGTTGCGTCTGGACGCCGAGGGGCTGCGCGACCCGGACGAGGCCGCCCGTCTCGGCGCGGACGTCGCCGCGGTCGAACGGACCGTCGACGAGGTCATCCGCACGGCCCGACGCGCCGTGCGCGAGGGCGGGCACGCGGAGTGCGACGCCGTCGCTGTCACCGCCGAGCGGACGGCGTTCTGGGCGGTGCTTGCGGAGGACCAGGGCCGGCCGTGGCATGTCGTGCTGCCGCAGGCGGCGCTGCCCGTGCGGCTGAGCCCCGCCGACCTGGGCGCGGCGCTCGATGCGCTGCTGGGCAACGTGTTCGCGCACACGCAGGATGACGCGGCCGTCGAGGTCCGGGTCGAGCCGGCGTCCGGGATGGTGTGCGTGCAGGTCGCCGACCGCGGCCCGGGCATCCCGTCGGACGCGGCAACGCGGGGCCGCAGTGGCGCCGGCTCGACCGGGCTCGGCCTGGACATCGCCCGGCGCACCTGCGAGGCGGCGGGCGGCCGGCTGCGCGTCGAGGACCGCGCTGCGGGCGGGACGAGCATCACGATGGAGCTCGGCCCGCCCTGAGTGAGCGACCCTGCCGACGTTCGTCATGACCTGCGCGGGGCTAGTTGTCGCCAGAGCCCTGGTCGGCCGTGCCGTCGTCGCCGTGGCTGTCGTCGTCGGAGCCGGCGTCGTCAGAGTCGCCGTCATCGTCCCAGCCGCGGTCGTCGACGTCGTCGCCACCGCCATGTCCGCTGCGGTCCTCGTCGGTCCCGCTGCCGTTCCGCCGCCCGCTGCGGTCGCTGTCGTCATCGCTCTCGTCCCCGCTCTCGTCCCCGCTGTCGTCGTCGCGGCCGTCGCTGTCGTCCGGCCGGTCGCCGCGCCCCTGGTCGGGCGTGCCGTCGTCGCTACTGCCCGGTGTGTGCGGGGCGTCCTCGAGGGAGCCGTCGCCGCGGCGGTCAAGGTCAGTCGCGCCGGGTGCGACGGGAGCCACCGGGGCGTCGCCGGGGCCCTGGTCGGCGGTGCCGTCGTCGTCGGCGGTGGCTACCGGGACGGTGACGACGACGACGCAGTCGGGGTCGGCGCTGACGGGGTTCGCGCACGGGTCCGCAGCGGGCCCGGGGGTGCTGTCATCGCTGCTGCCCGTGCTGGTCGTCGCTGCGGGCGACGGACTCGAGGTCGGGGCTGCGCCGTTGACGCCGGCGTAGGCAACGGCGCCGGTGGTGCCGCCGACGGCAAGGGCGGCCAGAACGGACAGGAGCTTGGTGGTGTGCATGACAGCCTCCGGAGGTTGGTGCTGGTTGAGGCGCTGACCATGCGCGCCGGATGGCCAGCGGCACCCCAGCGCAGTGCTAAACCCAGGCCAAGTCGACTGAGTCATCCCGAGGCGACCGAACGGCGGCGGCGGGCGACGCCAGAGGCTTTGCCTGCACTTAGCAGTGCAGTGGTCCGGGCTTGTGCGCCGCGGGCTCAGCCTGGCCGCCTACGACAGGAGGCCCTCATGGCTGACAGCAGAGCAGCAGCACGCGACGCGCTCGTCGCGCGCACTG
Source organism: Frankiales bacterium (assembly GCA_025965735.1). Lineage (GTDB taxonomy): Bacteria > Actinomycetota > Actinomycetes > Mycobacteriales > SCTD01 > SCTD01. The sequence continues at coordinate 159 of JAOPWK010000228.1, read as the reverse complement.
GGCGTATCGGGCTGGCTGTCACGGTCCTGGTCGGCGCCGCGACCGGAGCTGTCACGGGCGTGCTGGCCCGAGCGAGCGCTGCTGACGCTGCCTCGTCCGCACCCGCCCCGCCGCCCGCTCCTGCTGCCCCTGCCGTTGCGCCCCCGGCGGCCGCGGCCG
>JAOPWK010000168.1 GCA_025965735.1 Frankiales bacterium | reverse complement strand
CCGCGCCACCTCGGTGCCGGGAGCAGCCTCGCTGCCGCCGCTGGCCGGCGCCTCCCCCACGGCCACGGCTGCCGGGGTGCCCGCTCCGCAGGCCGCTCCGGTGGAGACGGCGCCGCTGCTGCCGGGGTCCTCTGACGAGCAGGTGCCCGCGTGGGCAGCGGCGCTGGCCACAGGGCTCATCGTGGCGTCGGGCTCGGCGACCGTGCTGACGGCGCGACGCTGGCGGAGTCCGGGGCGCTAGCCGATCGTGCGGCGCGCGTCCTCGACGAGGGCCTTGCCCTGCGCCTGCACCTGCGGGTCGTCCGGATCGGTGCCGACGTCGTGCACCAGCTGCCAGTCCAGCAGCTCCTGCCCCGGTCGGCGGCGGCCGACCAGGCGCACCCCGCCGGACGGCGTCAGCCGCACGTGGTTGGACCAGGCGACGCTGCCGGTCACCTGCGTGCGCACCACGTCCGGCAGCTCGTCCTCGTCAGCCAGCTCCAGCTGCCAGCGCTGCCCCTCGCCCTCGACCCGGGAGACCCGGGTGACGGTCAGCGTGGGCCGGCGCCAGGTGGCCTTCTCCACGTCCGCCCACGGCAGCGGCGGCCGGCCGGGAAGCCGCAGGCCCGCGCTCGTGGCCAGCACGGCCTCGCCCGCGGTCGTCAGCCCCCAGCCCAGGCGCCGCTCCCCCGGCTCGAGGGCGACGGCGCGTACGGCGTCCGGGACCGACCGGCGGCGGAACAGTGGCACGTCGCCACAGTAGGCGGGTAAGACGGACGTCATGCGTCCCCTCCTGCTGCTCCCCCTCGTCCTGCTCGCCACTGCCTGCAGCACGGCCTCCACGGTCACCGACTGCGCCGGCCTCGCCTCCGACGTCGCCCGCTCCGGGCTGTCCGGCGTGCCGACGCAGGCCGAGGCCGAGCAGGCCGTGCAGCGGCTGGACGAACGGGTGGAGTCGCTGGACTCGCCTGAGGTGAAGGAGGCGGCGACCGACCTGCGGGACCGGCTGCGCGACCTGCAGGAGGCGGCGCGCTCGGCGGACCCGGCAGCGGCGGCGCGGGCGGCGGACCAGGCGCGGGCTGCGGCTCGTCGTACGGCCCAGACGTGCGGGATCCCGGCGGACCAGTTCCTGGGCGGCTGAGCCGCTACCCGCCGAGGTAGTCGCGCAGCTTGCTCGCCGGCCCCTTCTGGCGCAGCTTCAGCAGTGTCTTGCTCTCGATCTGCCGGATCCGCTCGCGGGTGACGCCGAACTCCTGCCCGACCTCCTCCAGCGTGCGCGGCCGCCCGTCCGCGAGCCCGAAGCGCAGCACGATGACCTGTCGCTCGCGCTCGCTCAGGTCGTGCAGCACCAGCTCGAGCTGCTCCTTGAGCATGTGGAACGCGGCCACCTCCGACGGCGCGGCCGCGTCGGCGTCCTCGATGAAGTCGCCGAAGTGCGAGTCGTCCGCCTCCCCCACGGGGGTGTCGAGGGAGACCGGCTCCTGGGCCAGCTTCTGGATCTCGACGACCTTCTCCGGCGGCAGGTCCAGTGCCGCGCCGAGCTCGTCCGGCGTCGGGTCGCGGCCGAGCTCCTGGAGCAGCTGGCGCTGCAGCCGGACCACCTTGTTGATCGTCTCGACCATGTGCACCGGGATGCGGATGGTCCGCGCCTGGTCGGCGATCGCCCGGGTGATCGCCTGGCGGATCCACCAGGTGGCGTAGGTCGAGAACTTGAAGCCCTTGGTGTAGTCGAACTTCTCGACCGCCCGGATCAGCCCGAGGTTGCCCTCCTGGATGAGGTCCAGGAACGCCATGCCGCGCCCGACGTACCGCTTGGCGATCGACACGACCAGCCGCAGGTTGGCCTCGACGAGCCGCCGCTTGGCCAGCACGCCCGCGACCTGCACGGCGACCAGGTCCCGGCGCAGCGACTCGGACAGCGCCGGCTCCACGCTGAGCTTCTCCGCCGCGAACAGCCCGGCCTCGATGGCCTCGGACAGGTCGACCTCGTCGGAGGCCGTCAGCAGCGAGACGCGCCCGATCTCCCGCAGGTAGAGGCGGACGGGATCGCTGGTCGGCCCGGCGGCGAGCTCCTGCGGCTCGGGCTCGTCCTCGCTGTCGACCACGGCGATGCCGGCCGCGGCGACCGCCTGGAGCACCCCGTCGAGAGCTTCGCCGGGCAGCTCGGCGGCGAGCAGTGCCGCGTCGATCTCCTCCGCCGTGAGGTTCCCGCTCCCCCGCCCCTTCGCGAGCAGGGCCTGCACCTCCTCCGACCCGACCGCGAGCGTGACCTCGGCCGACAGCGGCACGGGGGCCGGGACGACGGGGGGCGCGGCGGTCATGCGGCTAGCGCTCCCGGCCCATGCTCACTAGAGCGACCCGATCCCGCGCTCGCGCAGCGCCCGGACGGTCTGCTCCAGGCTGACCAGCTCGGCGAACAGCCGGCCGTACCGCTCCGGCTCCTCGGCGGGGTTCACCCGCTGCAGCCGCTGCTTGAGCTCAGCCGTCGCCCGGGTGGCGGACAGCTCCTGCGCCCGCGCCAGGACGGCACCGGCGTAGCGGTCGTCCGGCTCGAGGTCGGACAGCGGCGCCTCCACCGCCAGGCGCGTCACCAGTGAGCGGACCTCGTCGGTGGGGCACGCCTCGAGCAGCGCCGTCACCCAGGTCTCGCCGCCGGCGGCGGTCGCCGTGCCGCCGGCCTTGGCCACCACGGCGTGCACCGCCTGCAGCTCCGGCGAGGTGAAGACGTCCTCGGACAGCGCGTCGTACTGCGGCGCGACCAGCACCGGGTGCTGCACGGCCAGCTTGGCCAGCTCGCGCTCGACGGTCGTCGCGGCGCCGTCCACCGACCGCGTTGGCGCGCCGCGGCGCTGCTGAGGCGCGCGGACCTCGCCCGCCAGCTCGGACACCCGTGCGGCCACCGGCTCGACCTCCATGCCGAGCCAGCCGGCCAGGCGGCGGGCGTACTCCGGCCGCAACGCGCGGTCCTTGATCTTGGCCACCAGCGGAGCCGTCCGCTGCAGGGCCTGCACCCGGCCCTCGGCGGTCTCCAGGTCGTGCTCGCCGAGCACCGAGCGGATGGCGAACTCCACCAGCGGCACCCGCGCGGCGATCGTGTCCCGCACGGCGACGTCGCCACGGGCGAGCCGCAGCTCGCAGGGGTCCATCCCGTCCGGGCTGACCGCGATGAAGGTCTGCGCGACGAAGCGCTGCTCCTCGCCGAAAGCCTTGAGCGCGGCCTTCTGCCCGGCGGCGTCGCCGTCGAAGGTGAACACCACCTCGCCGCGCATCTCGTCCTGGTCCATGAGCAGGCGGCGGATCAGCCCGATGTGGTCGCTGCCGAAGGCCGTGCCGCAGGTGGCGATCGCGGTCGGGATGCCGGCCAGGTGGCAGGCCATCACGTCGGTGTAGCCCTCGACCACGACCGCCTGCCGACGCTTGGCGATCTCCTTCTTCGCGACGTCCAGGCCGTAGAGCACCGAGGACTTCTTGTAGATCGGCGTCTCGGAGGTGTTGAGGTACTTGGGGCCGTTGTCGTCCTCGTAGAGCTTGCGCGCCCCGAAGCCGACGACGTCGCCGGCCAGGTCCTTGATCGGCCACAGCAGCCGGCCCCGGAAGCGGTCGATCGCGCTGCCCTTGCGGCTCTCCGAGGCCAGGCCGCCGAGGATGAGCTCCTCCTGGCTGAAGCCCTTGCTGCGCAGGTGCTTCACCAGGTGGTCCCAGCCCTGCGGCGCGTAGCCGACGCCGTACGTGGCGGCCGCCGCCTGGTCGAAGCCACGCTCGGCCAGGAACTGCCGCCCGGTGACCGCCTCGGGCGAGCCGAGCTGCTCGGCGTAGTAGGCGGCGGCCAGCTTGTGCGCCTCGACCAGCCGGCTGCGCTGGGAGGCCTGCCGCCCGGCGGTGGCGTTGCCCTGCTCGTAGGTGAGCGAGACGCCGTACCGCTGCGCCAGCCGCTCCACGGTCTCCACGAAGGACAGGTGCTCGGTGCCGCGGATGAAGCTGATGACGTCGCCGGACTCGCCGCAGCCGAAGCACATGTAGTAGCCGAGCGTCGGGTTGACGTTGAACGACGGCGTCTTCTCGTCGTGGAAGGGGCACAGGCCCTTCAGCCGGCCTCCGCCGGCGGGCCGCAGCTGGACCGACTCGCCGATGACGTCGGCGATCGGCGCCCGCTCGCGCACGAGGACCACGTCCTCGTCACGGATGCGGCCGGCCACGTGCACTCCCTCTTCCGTGGGCGCGAGCCCGGCAGCAGTCTAGGACCGCAGGTCGCTCCCCGGGAGCACGTTCCCCAGCGCCCTCGCGTGCAGCGCAGCCGCGGCCGTGTCGGTCAGCGAGGCGACCTGGTCCACGACAGCCCGCAGCCGCCCCCGGTCGTCGGCCGCGGCCCGCCAGGCGGCGGCGTGCGCCGGCTCCAGTGCCTCCGGGGCCCGGTCGGCCAGCAGCCCCACGAGCTGCCCGACGATCTCCCGCTCGAGCTCCTGCGCAGCGTGCACGCCCGGCCGGTTCATGACGTACCGGGCCGTCACCGCCTTGAGCAGCGCGCACTCGGCCCGCACCTGCGCCGGCACCACCAGGTCCGCGGCGTAGCGGGTGAGGGCGCCCGGCCCGTGCACCTCGCGGGTGGCGTCCTCGGCGGCGGTGCAGAACCGGCCGATCAGGCTGCTGGTCAGCGACTTGAGCGCCGCGGAGGAGGTCGCGGTGCCGTCGTAGGAGCGCGGCCAGTCCTCGAGCATGGCGGCCAGCACCTCCTCCAGCTCGGCCGCCGACCGCTCGCTGTAGGTCGCGGCGGCCAGCGAGGCCAGGGCTGCCTGCTCGTCCGGCTCGCGCAGCCGGCCGAGGTCGACCAGCCCGGTGACGATCCCGTCCTCCAGGTCGTGCACGGAGTAGGCCACGTCGTCGGCCCAGTCCATGACCTGCGTCTCGAAGGCCTGCCGCTCCCCCGGCGCGCCCTCGCGCACCCAGGCGAACACCTCCAGGTCGTCCTCGTACGCCCCGAACTTGCTCCTGCCGTCGCGTCGCGGCCACGGGTACTTCGTCGCGGCGTCCAGCGCCGCACGGGTGAGGTTGAGGCCGGCGCCGACGACCTTGACCTCGAGCCGGGTCAGCACGCGCAGCGACTGGGCGTTGCCCTCGAAGCCGCCGCAGGCCGCGGCCGCCCCGTCGAGCGCGGTCTCGCCGTTGTGGCCGAACGGCGGGTGGCCGAGGTCGTGCGCCAGGCAGGCGGCGTCGACCAGGTCCGGGTCGCAGCCCAGCGCGGCGCCGAGCTCACGTCCCACCTGGGCGCACTCCAGCGAGTGCGTCAGCCGGGTACGCGGGACGGCGATGCCCGGACCGCCGGGCTCGACGACCTGGGTCTTGCCGGCCAGCCGGCGCAGCGCCCCCGAGTGCAGCACCCGCGCGCGGTCGCGCTGGAACGCCGTGCGGCCCCCGCGCTGGCCGCTCTCGACGACGAGCCGAGCCTGCGCGTGCTCGTCGTACGTCACCCGGCCGAGCCTAGGTCCGGGCTCCCCGCGCCCGGTGCGCCTTGTGCAGCACCTTCCACTTCTGCTTCTCCTCGGCGCGCAGCCGCAGGTCGGTGCGCCTGGCCTGGAAGGCCAGCTCGCGCTGGAGCCTGTGCCAGGACTCCATGCGGGCCGCCGACAGGTCGCCCGCGTCGATGCTGGCCTGCACCGCGCACCCGGGCTCTCCGACGTGCGCGCAGTCGGCGAAGCGGCACGCCGCGGCCAGGTCCTCGACGTCGGAGAACGCCTTGGCCAGACCCTGGTCGGAGCCGGCGAGGGCGACGCCGCGCAGGCCCGGGGTGTCGATGACGACGGCGCCGGAGGGCAGGACGACGAGCTCGCGGTGCGTCGTGGTGTGCCGGCCCTTGCCGTCGACCTCGCGCACGTCGCCGGTGGCCATGACCTCGCCGCCGGCCAGCGCGTTGACCACGGTGGACTTGCCGGCGCCGGAGGCGCCGAGGAGCACCAGCGTCGTGCCCGGCAGGGAGTACGGCGCCAGCGCTGTCACGTCGCCCTCCGCCGCGCGGGTCACGACGACGGGGACTCCCGGCGCGTGCGGCAGCAGGGCCTCCACCGCCGCGTCCGGGTCGGGGTGCAGGTCGGCCTTGGTGAGCACGACGACCGGCGCCGCCCCGCTCTCCCAGGCGAGGGTGAGCAGCCGCTCGACCCTACGGACGGCTATGGACGCGGAGAGACTGACGACCACCATGACGACGTCGACGTTCGCGGCCAGCGGCTGGCTGCGGCTGACGCCGGACGAGGCGCCCCGGACGAGCAGGGAGGTGCGGGGCAGCAGCGCGGCCGTGCCGTCCTCGGCGAGGGCGAGCCAGTCGCCCACGGTCACGTCGGCGGCGAAGACGGGCACCCGGCCGGGGCCGTCGTCGGTGAGGAGGTCGTAGGCGGAGCGGTCGACCCGCACCACGCGGGCCGGTCGGCTGCCGTCAGGGACGGCGGGAGGAGTACCAGGGAGCGTCAACGCAGGGGGCCTTCTCTCGTCAGGAGAGGACGGCCGCGCGAGGTGCGTCAGGCCGTGTCGTGCCGGGGGCGGGACAGGTCGCGGACCGTCATCTCGCACCTCCCGGAGGCTCTTCTCGCGCCAGCCCTGGCGGCTGCGTCGGCGTGACGGTAGGCCCGCCGAGCGGGCCGTGTCACCTCGTTTTACGGTCCGGGAACTGCAGCATCTTCATCCGGATGATCCGCCGGGACCCGGGTAGGGGCGGCTGCAAGATCGACGGTCACGATGAAAGGGGTACGCGCATGCCGCGCACCGTCTTGATCACCGGAGGGGCCGGCTTCATCGGCGCCCACCTGGCCACCCAGCTGCTCGAGCAGGGCGACCACGTGCGGGTGCTGGACAGCCTCCACCCGCAGGTGCACCGCGGCGGCGAGCGCCCCGACTACCTGCCCGAGGACGTCGAACTGGTCGTCGGCGACGTCCGGGACGGCGACGCCGTGCGCAAGGCGCTCGTCGGCGTGGACCGGGTCGCGCACCTGGCCGCCCGCGTCGGCGTCGGGCAGTCGATGTACGAGATCAGCGAGTACACCTCGGTCAACGGCGTCGGCACCGGCGTCCTGCTCGAGGCGCTGCTGGACCACCCTGTCGAGCGCCTGATCGTCGCCTCGAGCATGAGCGTCTACGGCGAGGGCCTCTACGTCGACGAGGCCGGCAACCCCGTCCCGTCGGCGGACCGCCGGCGCGCGGACCTCGAGGCGGGCCGCTGGGAGCCGGTCGGCGAGCAGGGCCAGGCCCTGACCCCGGTGGCGACGCCGGAGACCAAGGCGCCGACCCTGTCCAGCGTCTACGCCCTGGGCAAGTACGACCAGGAGCGGCTCTGCCTGATGTTCGGCTCGGCCTACAAGGTGCCGACCGTCGCGCTGCGCTTCTTCAACGCCTACGGACCGTGGCAGGCGCTGTCGAACCCCTACACCGGCGTACTGGCGATCTTCGCCTCCCGGCTGCTCAACGGCCGCCCGCCGCTGGTGTTCGAGGACGGCGAGCAGAAGCGCGACTTCGTCTCCGTGCACGACGTCGCGCGGGCCTGCTCGCTGGCGCTGGCCGCCGACTCCTCCGCGGACGGCCAGGTCGTCAACGTCGGCAGCGGCGAGAGCATCACCGTCAACGAGATCTCCTCGCAGCTGGCCGGCATCCTCGGCAAGCAGGACATCGCGCCGGAGGTGACCGGCAAGTTCCGCGTCGGCGACATCCGGCACTGCTTCGCGGACGTCTCGCTGGCCGAGCAGGTGCTCGGCTACGCGCCGCAGGTCTCGCTGCAGCAGGGCATGACGGAGCTGGCCGCATGGCTCGAGGGGCAGGTCGCCGTCGACGAGGTCGACGCCGCCACCGCCGAGCTCACCTCCCGCGGGCTGACCGTATGACCACCCTCATCACCGGTGGCGCCGGGTTCGTCGGCGTCAACATGGCCGACCGCCTGCTGTCGCAGGGCGAGCCCGTCGTGGTGCTCGACGACCTGTCGCGCGCCGGCGTCGACGGCAACCTCCAGTGGCTGCGGGCCACCCACCCCGAGGTGCGGGTGGTGCAGGGCGACGTGCGCAGCCCGGAGGACGTGCGCGTCGCGCTGCAGGACGTCGACCGCGTCTTCCACTTCGCCGCGCAGGTCGCCGTCACCACGTCGGTGACCAACCCGGTGCACGACTACTCCGTCAACCTCGGCGGCACGCTCGTGCTGCTCGAGGAGCTGCGCCGGCTCGAGCGCCGGGTCCCGCTGCTGTTCACCTCGACCAACAAGGTCTACGGCAAGCTCGCCGGCCTGCAGGTCGAGCAGAGCGGTGAGCGGTACGAGCCGACCGACCCCGAGGTGCGCGACCACGGGATCGGCGAGCACTGGCCACTGCAGTTCGCCAGCCCCTACGGCTGCTCCAAGGGCGGCGCGGACCAGTACGTCCTGGACTACGCGGAGACCTACGGCATGCCGGCCGTCGTCTTCCGGATGAGCTGCATCTACGGCCCCCACCAGTGCGGCAACGAGGACCAGGGCTGGGTCGCGCACTTCCTCATGCAGGCCCGCGACCGGGCCCCCATCACGCTGTACGGCGACGGCCGCCAGGTGCGCGACGTGCTGTTCGTGGAGGACCTGCTCGACGCGATGCTGCTGGCCACCGACCGCATCGAGGAACTGTCCGGGCAGGCGTTCAACATGGGCGGCGGACCGGCCTCCACCGTGAGCCTGCTGGAGCTGCTCGACATGATCGGCAGCCTCGGTCCGGCGCCGGAGGTGCGGTTCGGCGACTGGCGCGTGGGCGACCAGCGCTACTACGTCTCCGACACCCGCCGCTTCGCCAGGGCCACCGGCTGGGCGCCGAAGGTCGCGCCGCAGGAGGGCGTGGCGCTGCTGCACGAGTGGCTGTCGTCGTCCCGCCTCACCGGCTCGAAGGCCAGCTGAGTGCGCGCTGCCGTCCTGACGGGCCCCGGCTCCGTCGAGCTGGTCGAGGCTGCCCCTGCAGAGCTGGTCGAGGGCGCCGCCCGCGTGGCCGTGGAGGGCTGCGGCGTCTGCGGCTCGAACCTGCCGGTGTGGGAGGGCCGCCCGTGGTTCGACTACCCGCTGGCGCCCGGCAACCCGGGGCACGAGGCGTGGGGCCGCGTCGTCGAGGGGCCGCTCCTCGGGCAGCGGGTGGCGATGCTGGCCGAGAACGCCTTTGCCTCCGAGCTGGTCGTGCCGGCCGACCGGCTGGTGCCGCTGCCGGCCGCGCTGGACGGCCAGCCGTTCCCGGGCGAGGCGATCGGCTGCGCGTTCAACGCCATCCGGCGCAGCGACATCCGCCCGGGGCAGACGGTGGCCGTCGTCGGCATCGGCTTCCTCGGTGCGCTGATGGTGTCGCTGGCCGCGTCCGCCGGTGCGCGGGTCATCGCCATCGCCCGCAAGCAGTCGGCGCTGGACGTCGCGACCGCCATGGGCGCGACCGAGACGGTCGTCATGGACGACCACCAGCGGATCATCTCCCGGGTCGAGGAGCTCACCGGCGGCGCGTTCTGCGAGCGGGTGCTCGAGGTGACGGGCGCCCCCTGGCCGCTGGACCTGTCCGGCGAGCTGACCGGCTTCGGCGGCCGGCTGGTCATCGCCGGCTTCCACCAGGACGGGCTGCGCTCGGTCAACGTCCAGCTCTGGAACTGGCGCGGCATCGACGTCGTGAACGCGCACGAGCGCGACCCGGCCGTGCAGCTGCAGGGCATCCGCGACGCGGTCGACGCGGTCGCCTCGGCGCGGCTCGACCCGACGCCGCTCTACACGCACGTGCACCCGGCCACCGAGATGGGGCTGGCCATGGACGCGGCGGCGCAGCGGCCGGACGGCTTCATGAAGGCCCTGGTGACCTTCCCGTGAAGCTCGGCTTCCTCGGGGTCGGCTGGATCGGGCGCGACCGGATGCGGTCCATCGTGGCCAGCGGCGCCGGCGACGCAGCCCTCGTCGCCGACGCCTCGCCCGCCGTCGCCGAAGAGGTGGCTGCCGAGACCGGCGCCACCGTCGTCACACCGGAGGAGCTGCTCGGGGCCGGGCTCGACGGCGTCGTCATCGCCACCCCCAGCGCGCTGCACGCCGAGCAGTCGATCGCCGCGCTGCAGGCCGGTAGCGCCGTGTTCTGCCAGAAGCCGCTGGGCCGGGACGCCGCCGAGACCGCGGCCGTCGTCGCCGCCGCACGCGCGGCCGACCTGCTGCTCGGCGTCGACTACTCCTACCGCCACCTCGCCGCGACGGAGGCGCTGCGCACAGCCCTGCCTGAGGTGGGCAGCATCTACGCCGCGGACCTGGTCTTCCACAACGCCTACGGGCCGGACAAGCCGTGGTTCCGCGACCCCGCACTCTCCGGCGGCGGCTGCGTCATCGACCTCGGGACGCACCTGGTCGACCTCGCCCTGCACCTGCTCGCCGGCACCGGCGCACCGGTCGGGGTCGAGCATGTGACGGCGCGGCTGTTCGCCGGCGGCCAGCCGCTGGGCGACCGCACCGACGTGGTCGAGGACTTCGCCACGGCGCGCATCGACCTCATCGACGGCGCCGTGCTGACACTGGCCTGCTCCTGGAACCTGCACGCGGGCCAGGAGGCCGTCATCAGCGCGTCCTTCTACGGCACGGCCGGTGCGGTCTCGCTGACCAACGTCGGCGGCTCCTTCTACGACTTCCGGGCGGCGCGGCACGACGGCACGAGCAGCACGGTGCTGGTCGAGCCGCCGGACGGCTGGGGCGGCCGCGCGGCGGTGCAGTGGGCGCAGCGCCTGGCGGCGGGAGAGCGCTTCGACCCGGGCGCCGAGGAGCTGGTCACCACTGCCCGTGTGCTGGACCGGGTCTACGGCCGATGAGGCTGCTCATGACCGCCGACACCGTCGGGGGGGTCTGGACGTACTGCGTGGAGCTCGCGCACGCCCTGGACGCCGAGGTGCACCTGGCCACCATGGGCCGCCGCATGTCGGACGACCAGCGCAGCGAAGCCCAGGTGTTCGCGACGGTCCACGAGTCGGACTTCCCGCTCGAGTGGCAGGACGACCCGTGGCAGGGCGTGGACGCGGCCGGGGTGTGGCTGCTCGGCCTGGAGCGCGAGCTGCAGCCGGACGTCGTGCACCTCAACGGCTACGCGCACGCCACGCTCCCCTGGGCGGCGCCCACCGTCGTGGTCGCGCACTCCGACGTCGTCTCCTGGTGGCGCGCGGTGCACGAGGCCGACGCTCCGCCGGAGTGGGACGAGTACCGCCGTCGGGTGACCGCCGGGCTGCGTGCAGCCGGCTGCGTCGTGGCGCCGACGCGGGCGGTCGCGCACGACCTGCGCGCGTCGTACGGCGTGGAGGGTGTGACGGTGGTGCCCAACTGCCGCCGCGCTGCGCTCGTCAGGCCCGGGGACAAGCAGCGGACGGTGCTGGCGGCCGGACGGCTGTGGGACGCCGCCAAGGGCATCGACGCGCTGTGCCGCGTCGCCCCCTCCCTGGACGTGCGGGTGGCCGTCGCCGGCGAGGGCGCCGCACCCGGTGTGGAGGCACTCGGGCTGCTCCCCTTCCCGGAGCTGGCCGCGCTCATGGCACAGGCCGCGGTCTTCGCCGCGCCAGCGCGCTACGAGCCGTTCGGCCTCGGGATCCTGGAGGCCGGCCTCGCCGGCTGCGCGCTGGTGCTCGGCGACCTGGCCAGCCTGCGCGAGGTCTGGGGCGATGCCGCCACCTACGTGCAGGACGACGCCTCGCTGGCCGCCGCGCTGGTCGCGGCCCTCGACGACCCGGCCCGCGGCGCGGCCGCCCGCGAGCGGGCCCTCACCTACACGCCGGAGCGCACCGCAGCCGGCTACCTGGAGGCTTACGCCGCATGAGGATCGTCGTCCTCTGCCACTCGCTGATGAGCGACTGGAACCACGGGAACGCGCACTTCCTGCGCGGCGTCGTGGCCGACCTGCTCGAGCGCGGCCACGACGTGCGGGTCTTCGAGCCGCTGGACGCGTGGAGCCGCGCCAACCTCGTGGTCGACCAGGGCCGCGGCGCCATCGACGACGTGCAGCGCGCGTTCCCCACGCTCCGCAGCCAGGTCTACGACCCGATGGAACCCGACGTCCCGGCCATGACCGACGGTGCAGACCTCGTGCTCGTGCACGAGTGGAACGAGCCGTCGCTGGTCGCCGCCGTCGGCGCGCACAAGGCGGCCGGCGGCTACACGCTGCTGTTCCACGACACGCACCACCGGGCGGCCACCGCGCCCGAGGACATGGCGAAGTACGACCTGTCGCAGTACGACGGCGTGCTCGCGTTCGGTGAGGTCATCCGCCGGCTCTACCTCGACCGCGGCTGGACCGACCGCGCGTGGACCTGGCACGAGGCCGCGGACGCCCGTGTCTTCCACCCACTGGACGACGTCGAGCGCACCGGCGACCTGGTGTGGGTCGGCAACTGGGGCGACGGCGAGCGCACGGCCGAGCTGCACGAGTACCTGCTCGACCCGGTGCAGCGCCTCGACCTCAAGGCGGTCGTGCACGGCGTGCGCTACCCGGCCGACGCGAAGAAGGCGCTGGCGGAGGCGGGCATCCGCTACGGCGGCTGGATCGCGAACCACCTCGCGCCGAAGGCCTTCGCGCAGCACGCGGTCACGGTGCACGTGCCGCGGCGGCCGTACGTGGAGGCGCTGCCGGGCATCCCGACCATCCGGCCGTTCGAGGCGATGGCGTGCGGCATCCCGCTGGTGTGCGCGCCGTGGGACGACGCGGAGGGGCTGTTCACGCCCGGCACCGACTACCTGGTCGCGCGCAGCGGTCAGGAGATGCAGTCGCACCTGCGCGACGTCCTGCACGACCCCGAGCTCGCCGCGTCCTTGCGGGAGAGCGGGCTGAAGACCATCGCGGCGCGGCACACCTGCGCGCACCGCGTCGACGAGCTGCTGGCCGTGGCCGCAGAGCTCGGCATCGAAGGGAACCCCGCGTGAGCCTGGACATCGCCTTCTTCGGCTCGAGCCTGGTCTCGTCCTGGTGGAACGGCTCGTGCACCTACTACCGCGGGATCATCCGCGGGCTGCACGAGCTCGGTCACCACGTGACCTTCTACGAGCCGATCGCGTACGAGCGCCAGGAGCACCGCGACATCCCCGACCCGGACTGGGCCGACGTCGTCATCTACGAGGCGCCGGACGAGGCCTCCGTGCGCAAGGTCGTGCAGCAGGCGCGCGGCGTGGACATGGTCGTGAAGACCAGCGGGGTCGGCGTCTTCGACGACGTGCTCGAGGACGCCGTGCTGTCGCTCGGGACCTACACCGCCTTCTGGGACGTGGACGCCCCCGCGACGCTGTCGCGCATGGAGGCCGACCCGGCGGACTCCTTCCGGGCGCTGCTCCCGTCCTACGACCTGGTGCTGACCTACGGCGGCGGCGAGCCGGTCGTGCGCCGCTACACCGAGCTCGGCGCCAAGGAGACGCTGGTCGTCTACAACGCGCTCGACCCGAGCACGCACCACCCGGTCGACCCGGACCCGCGCTTCGAGGTCGACCTGGCGCTGCTGGCCAACCGGCTGCCCGACCGCGAGGAGCGGATCGAGGAGTTCTTCCTGCGGCCGGCCTCGCTGCTGCCGGACCGCTCGTTCCTGCTGGCGGGCAACGGCTGGCACGACAAGCCCGTGCCGCCGAACGTCCGGCTGCTCGGCCACGTCGGCACCGCCGACCACAACGCGTTCAACTCCACGCCTCTCGCCGTCAGCAACGTCACCCGCGACAGCATGGTCGCCAACGGCTGGTCGCCCGCGACGCGCGTGTTCGAGGTGGCGGGCGCGGCCGCGTGCCAGATCACCGACGGCTGGGAGGGCATCGAGGACTTCCTCGTGCCGGACCGCGAGGTGCTGGTGGCCTACGACGGCCAGCAGGTCGCCGACCACCTGCGTTCGCTGGACCGGGAGCGGGCGACGCAGCTCGGGAAGGCCGCGCTCGAGCGCGTCCTGTCTGAGCACACGTACGGCCACCGCGCGGTGCAGGTCGACCAGATCCTGCGAGAGCGGCTGTGAGCGGAGCATGCGGGCGGTGCCCCGCGACGAAGGAGCGGGCCTGCCGGTCGCTTGAGGAGCGAATGAAGATGTCATCGTGAGCTCGCTGCGCGTCGTCCTCCTCGGGCTGTCCATCACCTCCTCCTGGGGCAACGGCCACGCCACCAACTTCCGCGCGCTGGTGCGGGCGCTGGACGGCCGCGGCCACGACGTGCTGTTCCTCGAGCGCGACGTGCCCTGGTACGCCGAGAACCGCGACCTGCCGAACCCGCCGTACGGCCGCACCGTGCTGTACGGCTCGCTGGACGAGCTGCGCGACGCGCACGCCGACGCCGTACGGGACGCCGACCTCGTCGTCGTCGGGTCGTACGTGCCGGAGGGGGTCGACGTCGGCCGCTGGGTGCAGGAGACCGCCCGCGGCGTGAAGGCGTTCTACGACATCGACACCCCCGTGACGTTGGCTGCGCTCGGCCGCGGCGAGTGCGAGTACCTCGTGCCGGAGCTGATCCCGGGCTACGACCTCTACCTGTCGTTCACCGGAGGGCCGACGCTTGCCCACCTGGAGACC
>JAOPWK010000152.1 GCA_025965735.1 Frankiales bacterium | reverse complement strand
AGGAGCGCGGCCAGCTCCTCGGCGTTCACCTGCAGCGCCGCGCGGGCGGAGGCCGAGCCCGGCCCGGCCGCGCGCAGCTCGCGGGCCAGTGCGCCGACCAGCGCCACGTGCTCGGTCAGCAGGCCGGTGAGGTCTGCGCGCAGCCGGACGGCGGCGGTGCTCGGGCTGCCGAGCTCGCGGTCGGCAGCGATGCCCGCCGCGAGCAGCCGGCCCGTGTCCGCCGCACCCAGCGCGGTCTGGTGCAGCCGCTGGTAGGACCGCGGCGGCAGCTGGGCCTCCACGTCCGCGCTCAGGCGAGCCGCGACCTGCGGGGCGTCCAGCGTCGGCACGACCTGACGGACGATCCGCGCCAGCTCGGCCTGCGCCTCGACCAGGTCGTCCCGCACCGCGGCCGTGGCCACGGCGTCCCCGGCGCCGAGCGCCACGGCGTGCCGGGCCAGCAGGTCGTCCTCACGACGCAGGGCGTCCAGCAGCGGCCGGCGGGCCTCGCGGTAGGTCGCGCCGAGCACGTCAGCGAGCGCGACCGAGCCGTCGTCGAGAGCGGCCAGGGCGGCGGAGGAGGCCGGCCCGTCGCGGCGACCTGCCTCGACCGCCTCGGTGGCCGCCGCCACCAGGTAGGTCCGCTCCACCAGCAGGGCGGTCAGCCCGGCCTGCAGCTCGGCCACGGCGGACGACGTCGCGGCCGCCCCCACGGCACCGGTCCCCGGCGCGGGCGTCGACGCGGACGAGCCGCCGGTGGAGGAGCAGGCGGTCGCCGCGAGGGCGAGCACCAGCGCCGCCAGGCGCAACGCAGCCTGGCGCGCAGCGGAGGTCGGCAGCAGGCGCATCGTCCGGTGTTCGGCCCGCGCACCGGCCCGGATGGGAACCGCGCCCCGCTAGGCTCGGAGGCGCACCTACAACAGCAGAGAGGCAGGGATAGGCATGGCTGCCTCCGCCGCTCGCCTCCGCGAGCTCGTCGGCCCGCAGGTGGCCGCCACCGGCCACGACCTCGAGGACCTCACGGTCACCGCTGCCGGCAAGCGCAGCGTCGTGCGCGTCGTGGTCGACAAGGACGGCGGCGTCACCCTGGACGACATCGCCGACGTCAGCCGCAGCGTCAGCGACGTGCTCGACCGCCTCGACGAGACCGACCCCGAGCTGCTCGCCACCACGTACGTCCTGGAGGTCTCCTCACCGGGGGTCGACCGGCCGCTGACCGAGCCGCGGCACTGGCGCCGCAACGTGAAGCGGCTCGTGACGGCGACCTTGCGCGAAGGCGCGCCGGTGACCGGCCGGGTGCTGGCTGCCGACGACGACGGCGTGCTGCTGGACGTGTCCGGCTCCGAGCAGCGCCTGGCGTACGCCGACGTCGTCCGAGGCAACGTGCAGGTGGAGTTCGGGCGCAAGACCGAGGACGAGGAGGAGGACGAGTGAAGATCGACATGACGGCCCTGCGCGGCCTCGAGCGCGAGAAGGAGATCTCCTTCGACCTCGTCGTCAGCGCCATCGAGACGGCGCTGCTCACCGCGTACCGGCACACCGAGGGCGCCCAGCCGCACGCTCGCGTCGAGCTCGACCGCAAGACCGGCGAGGTCGCCGTGCTCGCCCAGGAGATGGCCGAGGACGGCACCGTCGCCCGGGAGTACGACGACACGCCCGAGGGCTTCGGCCGCATCGCCGCGAGCACGGCGAAGCAGGTCATCCTTCAGCGGCTGCGCGAGGCCGAGAGCGCGCTGTCCTACGGCGAGTACGCCGGGCGCGAGGGCGACGTCGTCTCCGGGATCATCCAGCAGGCGCCGCAGCGCCCGGGCGCCCCGACGAACCGCAACGTCATGGTCAAGCTCGGCACCACCGAGGACGCGCTCGAGGCGGTGCTCCCGCCGACCGAGCAGGTCCCCGGCGAGGTCTACACGCACGGCAGCCGGCTCAAGTGCAGGGTGATCTCGGTGGCCCGCGGCCAGCGCGGCGCCTCCATCACGCTGAGCCGGACCCACCCCGAGCTGGTGCGCGGGCTGTTCGCCCTCGAGGTGCCCGAGATCGCCGACGGCTCGGTGGAGATCGCCGCGCTCGCCCGCGAGGCCGGGCACCGGACCAAGATCGCCGTACGGTCGACGGTCGCCGGCCTGAACGCCAAGGGCGCGTGCATCGGCCCGGTCGGCAGCCGGGTCCGCAACGTCACCACCGAGCTGCACGGCGAGAAGATCGACATCGTGGACTGGTCGGCCGATCCCGCTCGCTTCGTCGCGAGCGCGCTGTCACCGGCCCGCGTCACCAGCGTCCAGGTCGTCGACGCGGTGCAGCGGTCCGCGCGCGTCGTGGTGCCGGACTACCAGCTGTCGCTCGCCATCGGCAAGGAAGGCCAGAACGCCCGCCTCGCCGCCCGGCTCACCGGCTGGCGGATCGACATCCACAGCGACGCCGAGGCCGCACCGCAGCCCGCGGGCGAGTGAGAGCGGTAGACTCGACCACGGCTCGCCTCCCGGGCCCGCAGCGCACGTGCGTGGGCTGCCGGGTCAAGGCGGCGAAGTCCGACCTGCTGCGCGTCGTCGTGGTCGGGGGTGTCCTCACCCCCGACCCCGCCGCCTCGCTGCCGGGACGAGGAGCCTCCGTGCACCTCGACCCCCGCTGCGTCGACCTCGCCGACAAGCGGCGGGCGTTCCCCCGGGCCCTGCGCCTGGCCGGACCGCTCGACGCCACGCCGGTGCGGGAGCACGTAGCGACCGTCACGACCGCAGTCCCCACCTCCGAACCAGAAGCGGATCTCCTCGATGAGCACTCGATGAGCCAGCACACATGAGCACGCCCATGCAGTAACCCCTCGGCGCGGGAACGACCCGGGCCACGAGAAGGAGCACAGTGCCCGGAAAAGCCCGCGTCCACGAGCTCGCCAAGGAGCTCGGCAAGGACAGCAAGAGCGTTCTCGCCTGGTTGAAGGAGAACGGCGAGTTCGTCAAGTCCGCCTCCTCGACCATCGAGGCCCCCGTCGCGCGCAAGCTGCGCGAGGCGTTCCCCGCCGCCCCCGCGTCCGAGGCGGCACCCGCCCCTGCGAAGAAGGCGCCCGCCAAGAAGGCCGCGGCCCCCGCTGCCGAGGCGCCTGCCGCTGAGACACCCGCCGCCCCGATGGCGGCCCGCCCCGGTGCCCCGATG
>JAOPWK010000140.1 GCA_025965735.1 Frankiales bacterium | reverse complement strand
CCCTCCTCCGAGGAGATCGGCGAGCCGCTCGCGATGACCGCGGAGAAGGTCGAGGAGATCCTGCGCCACGGCCGCGACACGCTGTCCCTGCAGGCGCCGGTCGGCGACGACGAGGCCGTCCTGGGCGACTTCATCCACGACGTCGACTCGATCGACCCGCAGGCGGCCGTCGAGACGCAGATGCTGCACGGCCAGCTGTCCGAGGTGCTGGACTCGCTGCCCGAGCGCTCGGCGATCGTCATGCGCATGCGCTTCGGCCTCGACGACGGCAAGCCGCGCACCCTCGACGAGGTGGGCCGCTTCCTCGGCCTGACCCGCGAGCGGATCCGCCAGATCGAGCGCGACACCCTCGCCGAGATCCGCGCGGGCGGTCGTGCCGACGCCCTGCGCGAGTACGTCGCCTAGTCAGTCCCGTACGGCCAGCGGCCGCCGGTCCTCGCGGGGGCCGGCGGCCGCTGCCGTTCTAGGACCAGCCGGCCGCGCCGCTCTGCAGCGCCAGCCACACCCGGTCGGCGCCGGCGGTCCGCTGAGCCTCGAGCAGCAGCTGGGCGTCCCGGCCGCGGCGCGGCACGTCGAACGCGCCGCCGAGCTTGCCGCAGCGGCCCGCCGCGGACACCCGCGGACCGGAGCCGGTGACCCTCCAGGAGCCGTCCGGCAGGCGGCACGCCGCGGGCAGCCGACCTCCGGCCGGCGCCGACTCCCACCGGCCGTCCGCGGCCCGCTGCACCGCGACCCCCGGCTCGTCCAGCTCCCCCGGCGCGAAGCTCCAGACCAGCGCCTCCAGGCGGCCGTCGCCCGGGACCAGCTGGTCCAGCCCGAGCAGGTCCACGCCGCAGCGGGACATCGCCGCCGCGGTCGCGGGGGTGATGCCGTCGTCGGGAACGGCTTGGCCGCCGAGGGTGGCGGCACGGTTCACGAAGGTGGTGTCCTCGAAGTAGCGGCGGAACACGCCGTCCTCGCGGGACAGGTCGGCGCCGCCGCACCGCGGGTAGCCGCCGTAGCCGATCGGCCGGTCCTCCTCGCGCTGCGTCTCGGCGAAGGCCACGCCGTGCCAGGCGGCGCCGACACCGCGGGTGCAGCCGCCGGTCATGACCACGACCTGCTTGCCGGCCGCCCGCACCGCGTCGCGGGTGAGGGTCAGCGGGAGCGTCGTGCACTCGCCGCCCGCCGGCGCGTACAGCCGGTCGCCGAAGGCCGCCTGCACGTCCGCGGCCGCCCTGTCGTGGCCGGCCTGCGCCTCGAGGTGGTCCTCCAGGTAGAGCAGGACGACCTCGCGCGGGTGCGCGTCGAGCCAGGCCCGCACCTCGGCCAGCCCGTCGGCCAGCAGGCGCTCGGTGCTGCAGCCGACGTGCGTGGGCGCCCCCTGGGCGTGGCACAGCACCGGCGCCTGCCCCAGGGAGGTCAGCGACGGGAACCAGTGCGCGTCGAGCTCCAGGCTGCGGACGTCCAGCCGGAGCTGGTCGGTCAGCGACAGTTGCTGGTTGCTGTCCGACGTCGACAGCGTCGGGTCCTCGCTGGTGGTGTTGGCGGAGTTGTGCGTCCCGATCCAGAGCCCGGCGCGCAGCGGGAGCCGGTCCCCCAGCGCGCGCTGCAGGTCCAGCGCCCGGGAGACCTCCGAGCCCTCGTACGCCGATACGGCCGCAGCGCTCGCGTCGGGCGTGCCGAGCAGCTGCTGGCACTCGTCGCGGGCCACCGGGTCGCGCCGGCAGGTCGCCGCCGCGCGCTCTGTCGTCTTCTGCGCCAGCCGGGCGGCGGCGTCCTGCACCGGGTCGGCGGAGGCCGCTGCCGGGACGAGCAGCGTGCCGGCGAGGGCGCTGGCGAGCAGGACGCGGTGCACGGTTCCTCCGAGGCTGGGTGTCGCGGTGGACTTCGACGTCCGGGCCGCGGACCCTGCACGCGACGTACCGTCGTCTGCGAGCACGACGACACGGGAGGCACCGCCGGCATGGCAGGCACGACGCGCCCTCCGCTGCCGTCCCTGCGCGACCCCACGACCTCCGGCGGGACGTTCCGCCCCGACGTCGAGGGACTGCGCGCCGTCGCCGTGCTGCTCGTGGTGGCGAGCCACGTGCTGGGCGTGCCGGCCGGCGGCTACGTCGGCGTGGACGTCTTCTTCGTCATCTCGGGCTTCCTGATCACCGGGCTGCTCCTGCGCGAGCACGGCCGCACCGGCCGGATCAGCCTGCGCGACTTCTACGCCCGGCGCGTGCGGCGGCTGCTGCCCGCGGCCGTTCTCGTGCTCGCGGTGACCAACGTGGCCGCCTACCTGCTGTTCACCGGCGAGCGTGCCGGCCAGGTGCTGCGCGACTCGCTGTGGTCGCTCGGCTTCCTGGCCAACGTGCGCTTCGCCGACATCGGCACCGACTACTTCGACCAGACGCGGCCCGCCTCGCCGGTGCAGCACTACTGGTCCCTGGCCGTCGAGGAGCAGTTCTACGTCCTCTGGCCGTGCCTGCTCATGGCGGCGCTGTGGCTCGGCAGCCGCGGGCTCGGCCGCCGTCGCGGCACAGCCGCCGTGCTGCTCCTCGTGACGGTCGCCAGCCTGGCCTGGTCGGTGCTGCTGACCGCGGAGGACGCCCCGACGGCGTACTTCTCCAGCCCCGCCCGCGCCTGGGAGCTCGGCGTCGGCGCGCTGCTGGCCGTGCTCGCGCAGACCGATCTGCCGCGGCGGATCCCCCTCGCCGCCGGGACGGCGCTGGGCTGGATCGGGCTCGGCGGCATCCTGGTCGCCGCGTTCGCCTACAGCGACCGGACCCCGTTCCCCGGCAGCGCCGCTCTGCTGCCGGTGCTCGCCGCCGCAGCCGTCCTGCTGGGTGGCGAGGCCGGTGCTGCACGGCCGAACCCGGTGCTGGTCAACCCGGTGGCCACCTACGTCGGCCGCCTGTCGTACTCCCTCTACCTGTGGCACTGGCCGGTGCTGGTCCTGTCCGTGGCCGTGCTGCCGGAGGCGCTGCACGTCGTCGTGCCGCTCGTGCTGTCGTTCGTTCTGGCAGCCCTGTGCCACCACCTGGTCGAGGAGCCGGTGCACCGCTCGTCCTGGCTGTCCCGCCGCCCGCCGCTGTCGCTGGCCCGGGGCAGCGGCCG
>JAOPWK010000110.1 GCA_025965735.1 Frankiales bacterium | reverse complement strand
AGCTCGTGCGCCAGCACCGGCACCGGCACGCCGAACAGCGGCGTCGTCACCGTCGTGCCGAACAGCGGCTTGTACCGCTCGTCGTCCGGGTGCGCCACCAGCGCCACACAGGCCGGCAGCAGCTCGGGCCGGGTCGTCTCGATGAACACCTTCTCGCCGTCCGGCTTCGTGCTGTCCACACGAGTGAAGGCGATGCGGTGGTAGGCGCCGGGGCGCTCCCGATCCTCGAGCTCGGCCTGCGCGACGGCCGTCTTGAAGTCCACGTCCCACAGCGTCGGCGCCTCGGTCGCGTACGCCTCGCCACGGGCCAGGTTGCGCAGGAACGCCCGCTGCGCGGCTCGACGCGCACGGTCGCCGATCGTCTCGTACGTGTGCGTCCAGTCCACCGACAGCCCGAGGCGCTTGAACAGCCCCTCGAAGGCCTTCTCGTCCTCCAGCGTGAGCTGCTGGCAGAGCTCCACGAAGTTCTGCCGGCTGATGCTGACCTGCGGCGTGCCCTTCTTGATGCTTCCGCTGTCGGCCGGCGGCGCGTAGGAGGCGTCGTACTGCTGGCTCGGGTCGCAGCGCACGCCGTAGTAGTTCTGCACGCGGCGCTCGGTCGGCAGGCCGTTATCGTCCCAGCCCATCGGGTAGAAGACCTGCTTGCCGCGCATGCGCATGAAGCGGGCCAGCAGGTCGGTGTGCGTGTAGCTGAAGACGTGGCCCACGTGCAGGCTGCCGGACACGGTCGGCGGCGGGGTGTCGATCGCGTACACGTCGGCGCGCGAGGCGCTGCGGTCGAACCGGTAGGTGCCCAGGCTCTGCCAGACCTGGTCCCACTTGGCCTCCAACCCGTCGAGGGTCGGCTTGTCGGGCACGGTCGAGGGCTCGGTCACCGGTCCAGTCTAGGGAGCGGCGGGCAAGGCCTTTAGGGTCGCTCGACATGACCACCGCGCTCGACCTGCCGGACACCTGGGCGTACGGAGCGGGGGTCCTGCACGGCGGCTGGCTGCTCGAGACGATCACCGAGGCAGCGCTGCAGCAGACCACGCACCCGCACCCGCTGGCGGTCAGCGCGCACTACGCGGCCGCGCCGCGCGTGGGTGCCGCCGACCTCGACGTCCAGGTGCTGCGGGAGGGCCGCTCGGTCGGCACGCTGCGCGCCCAGCTGTCGCAGGAGGGCGAGCCGAAGGTGTCGGTGCTCGTCACGGCTGGCCGGCTCCCCGAGGCCGGCGCCACGCCGCGGCACCTGGCCGCGCACCCGCCGCAGATGCCGCCGCCCGAGATGTGCATCCGCAACGAGATGCCGGAGGGGCTGCCCCGCAACGGGATCCTGGAGAACCTCGAGATCCGGCTCGACCCGGCCACCGCCGCGTGGGCGCAGGGCTCGTTCGGCGGGGGCGCCGAGGTCCGGGCCTGGGTGCGATCGACGTCGGGCCGCGAGGTCGACCCGTTGATGCTGCTCACCGTCGCGGACGCGCTGCCGCCGGTCACCTTCGAGCTCGGCATCGCCGGCTGGGTGCCCACCCTGGAGCTGACCGTCTTCCTGCGGTCGGTCCCCGTGCAGGGCTGGCTGCGCTGCGTGCAGCGGGCGCGGCTGGTGCACGGCGGCTGGCTCGACGAGGAGTGCGAGGTCTGGGACAGCTCCGGCCAGCTCGTGGTCCAGGCGCGCCAGCTGGCCGGGTACAAGCAGTGACCACCTCGTACGACGTCGACCTGGACCCGGGCTGGGCGGTCGGCGGCAAGCCGCACGGCGGCTACCTGCTGCGCACCGCCGTCGAGCGCGCGCTGGACGACGCGCACCCGCACCCGATGGTGGTCAGCGCGCACTACCTGTCCTCCCCCGACGCCGGACCGGCCGTCGTGGAGGTGGACCGGCTGCGCAGCGGGCGCCGGGTCGCGTCCTCGCGCGTGCGGCTGCAGCAGTCCGGCGACGCGCGGGTGGAGGTGCTGCTGTCGCACGGGACGCTGTCGACGGACGAGGACTACTGGAGCGCGCCGGACTCGGCGCCGCCGCAGCTGCCGCCGATCGAAGACTGCCCGCGGGTGCCGACGACGGGGCCGACCGGGCGGACGGTCGGGTACTTCGACCACGTCGACCTGCGGCTGGACATGGCCACGGCGCAGTGGGCGCTGGGCAAGCCGCAGCGGCAGGCCGTCGTGCAGGGCTGGATGCGCCGCGACGACGCCGCCGACGCCTCCCCGCTGGACCTGCTCGTGTTCGCCGACGCGATGCCGCCGGTGACGTTCGACCTCGGGCTGATGGGGTGGGTGCCGACCCTCGAGCTGACCGTCTTCGTCCGCGGCCTGGCTGCGCCGGGGTGGCTGCGGGTGGTGCAGCGGGCGCGGCTGCTGCGCGACGGGTGGCTGGACGAGGAGTGCGAGATCTGGGACAGCGAGGACCGGCTGGTGGTGCAGGCCCGGCAGCTGGCGGGCTACCGGGTCGAGTAGCAGCCGGAGCCGCCCACGACCCGACGAGCGTCACCAGATGGTCGGCTCGCACGGCGTGTCGCTGACCACGTGCGGAAGATCAGCGGGGTGCGCGGGGCGGGGCGTGCAGCGGCGCCCGGCCGGTGCGGGGTGCGCGGGGCGGGGCGCGTGCAGCGG
>JAOPWK010000098.1 GCA_025965735.1 Frankiales bacterium | reverse complement strand
ACCGGCAGCGGAGCCGTCATGATCGTGATCTCGTTCCCCGCTGCGCCCTGCTTGTCGTCGCTGCGCACCGACACCGGCACGCAGGCCTTGAGCCGGAGGCCGGGGTCGATCTCCTCGCTGCGCCCGGTGAGGAAGCGGCCGAGCGCACCAGCCACTGCGGTGAGCACGACGTCGTTGACGGTGGCGCCGAAGGCCTGCTTGACCTTCTTGTAGTCGGCCAGGTCGGTGCGGACGACCTCCACGCGCCGGTGCGGGCCGGGCTTCTTGTTCAGCAGGCTGGGCGGTGCCCCCTGCAGCAGCGGGGTGGCAGCCGCGCTGAGTGCGCCCAGCGCGGAGCTGACCTGGCGCACCGCCTGCTTGGGCTGCACGGCGAGCGCGGCGCCGCGGGTGCCGAGGCGGACCAGGTTGCGGACGGCACCCTTGGCACCGTGCGTGAGCAGACCGACGGTGCCGGGCGTCTCCGCGGGGAGCCACTGCTCGATCTCGAGCTTGGTGCCCTCGGGCGTGAGGTCGAACAGCGCTGTCAGCAGGTCGACGCCGCCCACGCCGTCGATCATCGCGTGGTGCGTCTTCGCGACGATGGCGAAGCGACCGTCGGCCAGCCCCTCGACGAGCCACATCTCCCACAGCGGCTTGGTGCGGTCCAGTCGCTGCGACAGCACGCGCGAGGTGAGCGTCAGCAGCTGCTGGTCGCTGCCGGGGGTGGGCAGCGCGGTGTGGCGCACGTGGTAGCCGACGCGGAAGTCTGGGTCCTCCACCCAGATCGGCCGGCCGGTGCCGAACGGCATCTCGACCAGCTTCTGCCGGTACCGCGGCACGAGGTGCAGCCGGGAGGCGATGTGCTCCCGGAACTGCTCGCCGGTCGGCGGCGGCCCGTCGAAGACGCCCAGCCCGCCGATGTGCATGTGCGCGCCGCCGTCCTCCTGGTGGAGGAAGCCGGCGTCGATGCTCGTCAGCCGGTCGAGGTGCGCCTGTGCCATGTCGCCTCCGCGTGCGTCGGGGTGCAGCGCGGTCATGCTGGCACGCGCCGGAACAGCACGACGCCCCGCCCGCTGGAAGGCGGACGGGGCGTCGGGACGAGCGGGTGCTAGACGACCGTCTTGCGACGACCGGACAGGTAGCCGCCGGCGATGCCGCCGAGGAGCAGCAGCGCGCCACCGGCACCGAGCGCGACGTTGCGACCGAGGTCGCTGTCGTTCGACGCCAGGCTGATGTCCTCGTCGTCCTGGGTCAGGACGTACGTCGTGGTCGCCGCACCGGGGGTGCTGGCGATCATCGCGCTGGAGGCGTCGAGGACGGCGAGCTGCTGGCGCGCCAGCTCGGTGCCCTGCGTGAACTGCGACTGCAGCACGCCGACCGCCTGGCTACGCAGGTCGCCGAGGCCCTTGGCCACGGCCTGCTCGCCCGTGAGCACCTCGCCGAGACCGTCCGCGAGCTGACCGGAGCCGGTCACGGCAGCGGGGAGGCCGTCGGCGACCTTCTGCTGGCCGTCCGCGATCTTGCCGATGCCCGCGTCCAGCGCGCGGCTGCCGGCGGCGGCCTTCGTCGCACCGTCAGCGAGCTGGCGCGTGCCGGAGGCCAGGTCGCTGGACCCGGTCGCAGCCGTCTTGGCGCCCGTGGACAGCTGGCTGATGCCGCCGACGGCGGTGGTGAGGCCGGCCACGAGGGCGTCGAAGCCCTCGGCGAGGCCCGGCTTCGCCGCGTCGCCGCTCGCGAGGCCGCCGGCGATGGTGTTCGCGCCCGCCTCGATCTTGGTGACGCCGGTCGAGAGGGCCGTGTTGCCGGCCTGCAGCTGGGTGACGCCGGCCTGGAGCTGGCCGATGCCTGCCACGGCCGTGCCGAGGCCGGTGCTGATCTGGCCGAGGCCGGCGGCAGCAGCACCGAGCGAGCCCTTGAGGCCGCCGGCGTCCGTCGGGCCGGTGGCGCCGGCCGGGTGAGCGAGCGCGAACGAGGCGGTGTTGGCGGCCTCGCACGGTGTGGCCGGCCGCGCCGACGGTCCGCCCGGCTGGCAGTTCGGGATCCCGGTCCGGGCGACGTCGACGAGCTGCTTGATCTGGTCGACGCCGCCGCCGTTGGCGCTGGCCGCGGCCAGGCCGGTCCGGATCTGGTCCACGCCGCCCTTCGCGGTCGGGAGGCCGGCAGCCACCTGGTCCAGGCCGCCCTTGACCTGGCCGAGGCCGGTGCCGCTCGCGGTGAGGCCGCCGGCGATCTGCGCCAGGCCGTTCAGCAGGGTGCCCTCGGCGGTGGGGGAGCCGAGGCCGGCGCGGAGCTGGTCCACGCCCGCCTGCAGCGTCTTGGCACCGGCGAGCGCGGCCGGCAGGCCCTCCGTGGCGCTGAGCTGCCCGAGGCCGCCGCTGATGAGCGCGAGGCCCTCGGACAGCTTCTCGGCGCCGTCAGCGGCGGAGCCGTTGCCTGCGGCCAGGGTGCCGAGGCCGGCGGCGAGCTCGCCCGAGCCCTTCTTGGCGGTCGCGGAGCCGGCGGCGAGCTGAGCCGCACCGTCGGCGCCCGCGGCGATGCCGGTGTTGAGCTGCTGCGCGCCGGCGTACAGCTTGTCGAGCCCGGCCAGGAGCTGGCCGACGCCGTCGGACAGCTTGACGAGGCCCTCGTTCGCGCCGTTGGCGACGGTGTTGAGGATGCCGTTGCCGTTGACGGTCGCGTTGGCGGCCTGGGCCGTGGCGGACAGGCCGGGCTCCGAGTTCGGCTGCACGGTCGCGGCGTCCAGGCGTGCCACGGCGTCGCCGTCACCGCCGGAGGTGAAGCTGACCTCGTTGATCGGCGAGCCGATCGGGCCGAAGAGCACCATCGACCACACCAGCTCGGTGCTGCCGTCGGCGAGCTTGGTGGTGCGCGCGCCGATGGCGTTGATGTTGGTGCGGCTGGCCGGCAGCAGGACCGAGAGCTGCGCGACGAGCGGGAGCGCCACGTCCTGCTCCACCGTCGCGGGCTTGCCCTCGGCGTCGAGGTAGTTCAGCGTCTGCTTCTGCACGCTGGTGTTCTCCACGGTGTAGCTCGTGCTGGTGCGGCCCGCGTCAGCGGCCTCCTCGGCGATCTTCAGCGACACCGGCAGGTCGCCGGGCGCCTCGTCGCTGCCGATCCGGTCGAGGTCGCTGACCGAGCCGTCGTCGGCCATGACGCCGCGGACGGTGCTGAACTGCGGCTCCTGGTCCTGCGCCAGCGCCAGGCCGGTCGGTCCGAGAACGAGGCCGAACGTGGTGCCGAACACC
Source organism: Frankiales bacterium (assembly GCA_025965735.1). GTDB lineage: Bacteria > Actinomycetota > Actinomycetes > Mycobacteriales > SCTD01 > SCTD01. Next base: position 2,461 of record JAOPWK010000098.1, on the reverse strand, counting down.
ACGGCCAGGGCGCCGGTGCGGGTGAGGACCGTGCGGGTCGTGGAGGGACAGGCGGTCATGCGGTGGCTCTCTTCTGCGAGGTGGGGTGGGGCGGAGCGCCTAGGCACGGGCGGCCTCGGTCGTGGCGGCCGGGGTCGCCGTGGCGGCCGGCTTGTGCTTGCGGGGGCGGGAGAGGACCCCCGCGAAGGCGACGGCCAGCACGAGCGAGAGCCCGGTGAAGACGTCGGTGATCCAGCCCTCGACACCGGCGAACTGCAGACCGGTGATGTTCACGGCGAGGAAGAAGATCGCCACGAGGGAGCCGAGCACGTTGAGCTTGCCGAGCTTGAACGACGCGGCGCCGAGGAAGGCGGCCGCGATCGCGGTCAGGGTGAAGGTCTGACCGACCTGCGGGTTGCCGGCGCCCTGCTGCGACAGCACCATCACGCCGGCCAGGCCGGCGAAGGCGCCGGACAGGACGAACGCCAGGCAGGTGTCGCGCTCGACCCGGATGCCGACCAGCCGGGAGGCGGCCTTGTTGGAGCCGATGGCGTGCAGGTTGCGGCCGAACGGCGTCTGCTCGAGCAGGTACCAGACCATGAAGGCCACGACCACCAGGACGTAGACCAGCTTCGGGATGCCGAAGGCGCGGGCGCCGCCGAAGCTGATGATCTCCTGCGGGATGCCCTGGATGATCGAGGTGCCGCCGGAGTACCAGTTGACGGCGCCGAGGATCAGCGACGCGGTGCCCAGGGTCACGATGAAGCTGTCGATGCCGAACTTCGTCACGACCAGGCCGTTGATCAGGCCGACGATCGCGCCGATGCCGATGCCGACCAGCAGGCCGACGACCAGCGGGGCGCTGTGGTTGGCGAACGCGCCCGCGGCGGCGATGCTGGCCAGCCCGGCGGTCGACCCGATCGACAGGTCGAGGTTGCCGGAGATCATCGGGATGAGCAGGCCGAGGGTGAGCACGGCGAGCACCGACTGGCTCGAGGCGATGTTCTGGAAGTTGGCCGCCTGGTTGAAGACCTCGGCCGTCTTGTCCCAGGTGCCGTAGGCCAGCAGCGAGCCCAGCAGCAGCGCGACCAGCGAGTACTGGCGCAGCAGGTGCATCAGGAAGGCGGCCGGACCGCGGCGGGTGCGCGCGGGCTTCGGGCGGGAGACAGCGGCGGCGGATCCGGCATGGGCCGGAGCCTCCGCGCGAGGCGCCGGTACGGCGTCGGACACGAGGGGCCTTTCAGAGGAGGGGGTGGTCACGAGGTGGCCTCGGCGAGGTTGACGAGCTCGGTGAGGCGGTGGGCCTCGAGGGGCGGGCGGACGTCGGCCGCGATGCGGCCGTTGCGCAGCACCACGACGCGGTCGCAGGCGTGCGCCATCTCCTCCGGGTCGCTGGCCACGAGCAGCACCGAGGTGCCGTTGCGGGTGGCCTCGCGGACCAGCGCGTAGATCTCGGCGCGGGCGCCGATGTCCACGCCCTGCGTCGGCTCGTCGAGGAGCAGCACGGCGGGCTTGCGGCGCAGCCAGCGGGCCAGGACGACCTTCTGGGCGTTGCCGCCGGAGAGCGTCTCGACCGGCTGGGTGTCCACGGCCACGCGGATGAGGAAGCGGCGGATGGAGTCCGCGCTGTCCTTCTTCTCCTTGTCGTGCTTGAAGCGCAGCTTGGAGAAGTAGTGGCCGGCGTCGCCCGCGGTCATGTTGTGGCGGACCGACTGGCCCTGGAGCAGCGCGTCTGCCTGCCGCTCCTCCGGGACGTACGCCACGCCGGCCTGCATGGCAGCGGACGGGCTGGTGAAGCGGACCTCGCGGCCGCCGAGCGTGATGGTGCCGCTGACGACCGGGTAGGCGCCGAACAGCATGCGCAGCAGCTCGGAGCGGCCGGAGCCGAGGAGCCCGGCGACGCCGAGGATCTCGCCCTGATGCAGGTCGAGCGACACGCCCCTCAGGGGGCCGCCGACCAGGTCCCGGACGGACAGGACGACGTCGCTGTCCGCCACGTCCACGTGGTCGGGGAACATCCGGTCGAGCGGACGCCCGACGATGAGCTCGACGAGGTCGCCCTCGGTCAGGCCCTCGGCCTCGACCGTCCCGACCTTCTTGCCGTCCCGCAGCACCGTCACGCGGTCCGCCACGGACAGCACCTCGTCCAGCCGGTGGCTGATGTAGAGGATGGTCTGGCCGTTGGCGGCGTAGCGCCGCAGGCTGTCGAGCAGCAGCTGCACCTCGGAGTCGGGCAGCGCCGCCGTCGGCTCGTCCAGCACGAGCACGCCGCTGTCGGCGCCCTCGCGGTCCTGCACGGCGCGGATGATGGCGACGCGGGTCCGGTCCGCCGCACGAAGCAGGCCGAGCGGCGTGGTCGGCAGGGCGTCGACCTGGAACAGCTCGAGCAGCTCGGCCGTGCGCTTGTTCAGCGCCTTCCAGTCGATCTTGCCGGTGCGGCCCTTGGGGAACGTCGTCCCGAAGGCGATGTTCTCCGCGATCG
>JAOPWK010000086.1 GCA_025965735.1 Frankiales bacterium | reverse complement strand
CCTCACGCTGCTCATGGCGCCGTTCACCCCCTTCGTCACCGACGAGGTCTGGGGCTCGCTGTTCGGCGACGACTCCGTGCACCTGGAGCGCTGGCCGCAGGTCCAGGCGTCGGCGATCGACCCCCAGCTCGACGTGCAGGTGGCGCTGGTCCGCCGCCTGGTGGACCTCGGCCGGCAGGCCCGCGCGGAGAGCAAGGTCAAGACCCGCCAGCCGCTCGGCCGGGCGATGGTGAGCGCGCTGGGCTGGCAGGCGCTGCCGGCCGACCTGCAGGCGCTGGTCGCGGCTGAGCTCAACGTCGTGACGCTGGAGCCGCTGGCCGGCGACCTGGTCGACGTGACGGCCAAGGCGAACTTCCGGGCGCTCGGCAAGCGCTTCGGCAAGGGCGTCCAGGCGGTGGCCAAGGCCGTGGCGGAGACGGACGCAGCGCAGCTGGCCGCCGGCCTGCGCGACGGCACGGCGACCGTCGTGGTGGACGGGGAGCCCGTGGCGGTCACCTCGGAGGAGGTCATCGTCACGGAGACGCCGCGCACCGGCTGGGCCGTCGCGAGCGGCGCCGGCGAGACTGTCGCGCTGGACCTGGAGATCACGCCGGAGCTGCGCCGGGCCGGACTGGTGCGCGAGGCGGTGCGCCTGGTCCAGGACGCCCGCAAGACCAGCGGGCTGGAGGTCAGCGACCGGATCGAGCTGTGGTGGACCGCCGAGGGCGAGCTGGCGCAGGCGCTGGTGGAGGGCTCCGGCCGGCTCGGCGAGGAGGTGCTGGCCGTCGCGGTGGCGCAGGGACCCCCGACGGCCGACCTGCGCGAGCACGAGGACGCCGAGGTCGGGCTGCGGTTCTGGCTGCGGGTCGCCGGGACCTGACGAACCCGTCCGGGTCTGTCCGGGTTGGTCGGTACGGCAGCGTTACAGCCCGGGACGAGGTTCACCCGATCAGCCTCGTCAGATCGGGCTGGTCAGCGGCCGATGCTCCTGGTGACACCACGCACTGCTCCACCTGGAGCAGTCCCTGACCGCCAGGAGGCCACGGTGACGATCCACTCCGTCGAGCTCGACAGCCCGGTGCACCGCTCCTTCCGGCTGACGCGCCCGTCCTCCAAGCCGCAGGTCGCCACCCAGGTGCGCCCGGCGATCGTGCTGCCGGACCGCGAGGCGCGGGCTCTGCTCGCCGCCGCGGAGCGCGCTGACGTCTCCCGGGACGGCTGCTTCTCCGCCGGACCGGCCGGGGTGCAGGTGTGGAGCGGCCCGTGGAACGGCCTGCTCGGGCGGCACGGCGACAGCGAGCACCTCGGCTCGGTCGACTGGTCCTACGACACCCCGTCGCGGCACTACATCACCGTCTACCGGGTCATGGTCACCGCCCAGGGCCACGCCCGCGGCGAGACGGCCGAGTCCCTGCTGCAGCGCGTGATGGGCCTGGCGGGGGTGGAGGCGCCCGCCGACGCGCTGGCCCTGCCGGTGCCTCCCCCGCGCGACCCGTTCCGGTCCGAGCTGCGCGCCAGCCGGTCTTAGCGCCCGCACGACGGAGCCCGTACGAGCAGCTGCTCGTACGGGCTCTGTCACGTCCGGGTGGGACTAGGGCTTGCACACCCCGCAGGCGGCGTAGCCCTGGCGCGTGGCGGCGCTCTTGGACAGCACCTCGGCCTCGGGCACGTCGCGGACGTAGCGGCAGTCGGCCTTGTGGAACTTGCCGCGGTCCGGGATCACAACGACCGAGCCGGCCTTCTTGGCGGGAGCGGGAGCGGCTGCGGCCGGCACGGCAGCTGCGGTGGCGGCCTTGCTCGGCGCCTTGACAACGGCCGTCTTGGTGGCGGCCTTGCGGGCCGGAGCGGCGGGCGCGGTGGCCGCGGCCTTGGCGGGCGCCTTCCTGGCGGCGGCCTTCGTGGCCGGCGCCTTCACCGCGCGGGTGGCGGTACGTGCCGGAGCCGGGACCTCGACGCCGGGGACGTCCTCCTCGACGACCTGCTCCTCGGCCTGCTCCTCGGCGACCGGCTCCTGCACGGCCGGCACGGTCTGCGCCGCGAGCGCGTCGTCGGGCTTGCAGACGCCGCAGGGGGTGAAACCGTCCTCGCGGGCCGTGTCGACGTCTACCTCCTCGGTGATCTTGCCGGACAGGTAGCGGCAGCCCCCGACGTGGTAGCGCGGACGGCCCTCGACGACGAGCACGGTGCCGCCGGCGACGGGCTCCTCCGCCGCGCTCTCGGCGACCGGAGCCCCGTCGAGCACCCGACGGGACGTGCCGACCTGCGACGGCAGGACCGTCGTGACGTTGTCGGCCGGCTGCTCGACGACCTCGGGAGCGGAGGCGGCGCTGTCGCTGCCCGTACCGGTCTCACCCCGGCGCTGCAGGATCCCGATCACCAGGAAGACCAGCGAGACCAGGCTGACGCCGATCGACGCGTAGACGAACGCGAGGTCCGGTCCGACCACGCCGATGATCAGCAGGATGAGAGCGACGAGGACGAGTGCCCCGCTGATGACGATCACGTGGTGGGTCCTCCGTGCGTGGGGGCGAGCGGCGCGTGCAGCGTAGCGGCGGGACGATCAGCGGTCGGACGGGAGCCGCCGGAGCGACGGCCGTGTCCTAGCGGTCGGTGCTGTCGGCCTCGGCCGGGCGGACGACGGTGAAGGCGCCTACGGGCGCCCCGTCCTGCGTGAGCGGGGGGACCGCGCGCAGGGTGGACGGCGCCTCGGCCTCGCGCGGCGGGCCCTCGGGCGCCTCCTCGACGGCCGGCGCGACCGGCGGGGTCGCTCCGCCCGGGACGACGCCAGGACCACCGGGGCCGGCCACGGGCGCGGGACCGCGGGCACC
>JAOPWK010000194.1 GCA_025965735.1 Frankiales bacterium | reverse complement strand
CGGCGCCTCCTTCCCCGACGCCCTGGCCGGCGGGCCGGCTGCCGCCGCACTGGGTGGCCCGGTCCTGCTCGTCCAGCGCGACCGGGTGCCGCAGGTGGTCCTGGACGAGCTGCGCCGCCTGCGTCCGGAGCGCGTCCTGGTCCTGGGCGGCGAGGCCGCGGTCTCGGCGACGGCCACGGCGCAGCTCGCCCGCGAGCCGTTCGTCGTCCAGCGGGTCGCCGGCGCGGGGCGGTACGAGACGGCAGCCCAGGTCTCCAGCACCGTCTTCGCCTCGCCGGCACCCCTCGCCTACGTCGCCACCGGCGCCGACTACCCGGACGCGCTCGCGGGGGCCGCTGCCGCCGGCGCCGTGCGGGCACCGCTGCTGCTCGTCGCCCGCGACAGCGTCCCCAGCGCGACGGCGCAGGAGCTGGCACGGCTGGACCCCGAGCGGATCGTCGTCCTCGGCGGCGCGGGTGCCGTGTCCGACAGCGTCACGCGGGCGCTCGCCTCGCACGCGCCCTCCGTCAGCCGCCTCGCCGGTGTGGACCGGTACGCCACCGCCGCAGCGGTCGCCCGCTCCCTCGGCACGCCCCGCGGGTACTTCCTGGCGACCGGACGCGGCTTCGCCGACGCCCTCACCGGTGGGCCTGCCGCTGCCCGGGCCGGCGCTCCGGTGCTGCTGGTCCCCACGAGCTGCATCCCCGCGGTCGTGCACGTCGAGATGGAGCGCCACGAGTACCCGCCGGTCACCGTGCTCGGTGGCACCGGCGCCGTGAGCGCCCTGGCCGCCGACCTCCGGCCGTGCGTGCGGGTGCCGGACGGCGAGCTGGCCGACGGGGTCAGGCTGTCGACCATCGACGACCCGCGCGGACCGTGGTCCGGGAAGGTGGTCTCGGTCGCGCCGCGGGCGCAGTGGCGGCTGGACCCGGTGCTGGCGCAGGACGCGCTGCCAGGCCTGGAGACGACCTCCTCCATGGCCCGGCGCACGGACGCGCTGGTGGCCGTCAACGGCGACTTCGCCCTCAGCGGCGGGCGTCCTGTGCACGCCTTCGCCCGCGACGGGCGGCTGCTGCAGACCGAGCAGACGCTCGGGCGCAACTTCGCCGTGTCCGCCACGCCGACGGCGCACATCGGCTACCCCAGCCAGGACGTACGGCTGACGGTCCACGACAACGGCAAGACTGCGCCGCTGAGCCGCGTCAACTCGGGAGCCTCCGGTCCCGGCGCGCTCGCCCTGACGACGCCCGAGGGCGGGCGGGTGGCCCCGGTGCCGGGCGACTCGTGCGCGGCCCGGCTGCTGCGACAGGGGGCCCCCGCGCTGGACGACGCCGGACGGGCCGTGCAGGCCTACACCGTCGACGAGGTCAGCTGCGGGACGGCACCCGTCGCCCCCGGCGACGACGTCCTCACGGCGCCGCAGCAGGGGACCTGGGCGCCGCTGCTGCGGGAGCTGGTGCCCGGGCAGTCGGTGGACGTCTCGTGGTCCCTCGGCTGGCCGGGGGTGCTGGACAGCATCGGCGGCAACCCGATCCTGGTCGACAAGGGCCGGGTGGTCGAGGGCAGCGTGGACGGCACCGACCCCTTCTCCCGGCGCAACCCTCGCACTGCCGTGGGCTACCGGCCCGACGGAGCGGTCCTGCTCGTCACCGTCGACGGCCGCGAGTCCGACAACAGCGCCGGGATGACGCTGCGCGAGCTCGCCCAGCTGTTCGTCGACCTCGGCGCCGAGGCCGCGCTGAACCTGGACGGCGGCGGCTCCACCACCATGGTCATCGGCGGCGAGGTGCAGAACGTGCCGTCCGACGGGCTGGAGCGCCCCGTGTCCAGCGCGCTGGTGCTGCTCCCGGGCAGCGCGCCCTCCTCCGGCGGCGCCCTGCGCCGCAGCGCCCCGGCGGGGCGGGCGCCCGAGCCGCTGCCGGTGGAGCAGCAGGAGGCCGCCGACGAGCGCATCGCCGCCGATCCCGGGTCGACCGGCGGGCTGATGGGGTCCCGTTCCTCCGGTTAGCGCTCAAGCATCCATCCCTCGCGCCGACCTTCAAGGCATGCCCGTCACCCCCTCTGCCTTCCGCCCGATGACCCGCCGCGCCATCCCGCTCCTGGCCGGCCTCACGATGCTCGCCCCGCTGCTGGTCACCTCGGCGCAGCCGGCCGGCGCCGCCGCCGACGTCCGCCGCCTGGCCGGCGCCGACCGCTACGCCACGGCTGTGGCCGTCTCCCGCAGCAGCTTCCCCGGCGGCGCCCCGATAGCGGTCCTCACGACCGGCTCGAGCTTCCCCGACGCACTTGCCGGAGGTCCTGCCGCCTCGGTCCTCGGTGGCCCGGTGCTGCTCGTCTCCCGCGACCAGCTGCCCAGCGCGATCCTGGAGGAGCTGCGGCGCCTGCGCCCGCAGCGCGTCCTCGTGCTCGGCGGGCCCGCCGCGGTGTCCACGGCCGTGACCGACCGGCTCGCTGCCGAGTCGTTCCAGGTGGAGCGAATCGCGGGCAGCGGCCGCCACGAGACCGCAGCCGCCGTGTCCCGCCGCGCGTTCCTGCCCGGCGTGCCGGTGGCCTACCTCGCCACCGGTGCCGATTACCCGGACGCGCTCGCCGGCGCCGCGGCGGCCGGCGCCGACAAGTCGCCCGTCCTGCTCGTCGGCCGCGACGCCCTTCCCCCGGCGACCGCCCTCGAGCTCCGCCGGCTGCTGCCCCGCAAGATCGTCGTCCTGGGTGGGACCGGTGCGGTGTCCGCCGCCGTCGAGCAGCAGCTCAGCTCGTACTCCCTCTCGGTGTCCCGCATCTCCGGAGCCGACCGCTACGCCACCGCCGCCGCCGTGTCCCGCGCGACGGCGGACGGTGCGGGAGCAGCCTTCTTCGCCAACGGCCGTGGCTTCGCCGACGCCCTCACCGGCGGTCCCGCTGCTGCAGCCGTGTCCGCCCCGGTGCTGCTCGTGCCGCCGACCTGCCTGCCGAAGGCGGTCACCGACGAGCTCGACCGGCTCGGCTCTCCGAGCGTGACGCTGCTGGGCGGTACGTCCGTCCTCAGCGCCGGCGTCGCCGCCCTGCAGTGGTGCGACGGCGTCGCCGACGGCCCGCTCGCGCCGGGCGTCTCCGTCACCACCCTGGACGACCCGCGCGGGCCGTGGAAGGGCAAGATCGTCACGGTCTCCCCGAGCGCGATCGGCCGACTCGACACCGTCCTCGCGCAGGACACGCTGTCCGGGCTCGAGACGACCAGCTCGATGGCCCGCCGCACCGGCGCCCTCGTCGCCATCAACGGCGACTTCGCGCTGCCCGGTGGACGCCCGGTGCACCCCTTCGCCCGAAACGGCCGGCTCATCCAGACCGAGCAGGTCTACGGCCGCAGCGTGGCGCTGGACGCCCGCGGCAGCCGGCTGCAGCTCGGCCCGCCCGACCTGGAGATCGCCCTCACCGTGCCGCTCACCGGCGGCTGGGCCCCGATCAGCCGGGTCAACTCCGGCGCGTCCGGCCTCGGCGCCGTTGCGCTGACCACGCCCGAGGCGGGTACCGCCGCCAGCGTCCCCGGCTCGTCCTGCGCCGCGCGCGTGCGTCCCCGCTCGGCTCCGGCCATCGCCAGCAACGGCCGCACCGGCCAGTCGTACGAGGTGCGCGAGGTGCACTGCGGCGAAGCTGCCCTGGCGCCCGGCGACGACGTGCTCACCACGCCGCTGAACAGCCTCTACGCACCGATCATCCGGAACCTGCGCCCCGGCCAGACCGTCACCGTCTCCTGGTCCCTCGGCTGGCGCGACGTCCTGGACTCCATCGGCGGCAACCCCACCCTCGTGACGCAGGGCAAGGTCGTGTCGGGCAACGTCGACGGCACCACCCCGTACTTCCTGCGCAACCCGCGCACCGCGGTCGGCTACCGCGCCGACGGAAGCGTCCTGCTCGTGACGATCGACGGCCGCGAGCGCGACAACGGCGCCGGCATGACGCTGCGCGAGCTGGCCGAGCTGTTCGTGCGGCTGGGCGCCACCGAGGCGATGGGCCTCGACGGCGGAGGCTCCACCACGATGGTGATCGGCGGCAAGGTGCAGAACGCCCCGTCCGACGGCACCGAGCGGCCCGTCTCCAGCGCGCTGGTCATCGGGCCGGTCACGACCCCGTCGGACTCGGTCGCCGTGCCGCTGCCGCTCCTGCCCGGCGAGCAGGCGGCCATCGAGCAGCGGATGTCGCAGGACCCCGCCTCCAGCGGCGGCTTCAGCTCGGCCTACCGCCGCACCGGCTGACGGCACCCGCCCGTCGGTCCGGCGGGCGGGGCCCGCGCCTCCGTAGTCTGTCGCGGTGCCCAGCGCGTCGTTGATCGTGGACCGGGTGGTCCTGGCCACGGCGATCGTCTCGACGGCCGTGCTGTTCACCGCCCAGGCCGCAGACCCGGTCAACATCCCGAAGCTGACGGCGCTGGTGCTGTGCGCGATCGCGGTCGTCGGCGGGTGCGCCGTCCGGGCCATCCGGACGCGCGTCCTGCAGCTGCCGTGGGGGCTCCCTGCCGTCGCGGGGCTGGTGCTGCTGGCCGCCTTCGGCGTCGCGGCCCTGTCGGCGCCCGTCTTCGGCAATGCCGTGCTCGGCGCCTACGGGCGCAACAGCGGCCTGCTGGCGTACAGCTCGGCGCTGGTCCTGTTCCTGGTCGGCCTGCGGGTCCTCGACCGCCCCGGTACCCGCGTGGTCCTGTACGCGCTGATCCTGGCCGGCTGGTTCACCGCCGGCTACGGGCTGCTGCAGTACGTCGGCGTCGACTCCGTCGCCTGGAACAACCCCTTCAACCCGATCATCGCCTCGCTCGGCAACCCCAACTTCGCCGCGGCGTACGTCGCGATCTGCGCGCCGGCCGCGGCGTGGGGGGCGCTGTCGTCGAGGTGCACGCTGCCCTGGCGCCTGCTGTCCGGCGGGATCGCTGTCCTGTGCCTGCTTGCGGCGCTGCTGTCCGACGCGGCGCAGGGTCCGCTCGCGGCAGCGCCGGGGCTGGCGGTGCTGGCGCTGGCGTGGCTGCTGGACCGTGAGGCCGCCGTCCGACGCGTGGGTCTTGCCGCTCTCGGTCTCCTGACGGCGCTGGGCACGGCGCTCCTGGTGGCCGGACTCGCCGGCGCCGGACCCGCCGCGGCCGTGTTCCGTGACGCTGGGTCCCGCGCCCGCGGCCACTACTGGGAGGGCGCCCTCACCATGTGGCGCGACCACCCGGTCCTCGGGGTCGGGTTGGACGCCTACGGCGGCTTCTGGCGCACCGCCCGCTCGATCGAGGGCACTCGGGCCCTCGGCGGAGACGACTTCAGCGACGCTGCACACAGCGTGCCGCTCCACCTGCTCGCCACCGGCGGTCTCGTCCTGGCGCTGGCCTACCTGCTGTTCGTCGGCGTCGTCGCGTTCGCGCTGGTGCAGGGGCTGCGGCAACTGCGCGGGGAGGAGCGGCTGCTGCTGGGCGCCCTCGGCGGCTGCTGGGCGGCGTACCAGGTGCAGTCGCTGGTCTCGATCGACCAGGTGCCGCTCATCGTCACCCAGTACGTGCTCGGTGCTGCCGTCGTCGTCGCTGCCGGACACAGCCGGCTGCGCGAGGTGCGGCTGCCGGGTGCGCTGCCCCCGCCCGAGCCGCCGCAGGGAGGCTCACCCCGGAAGCGCCGTGCGATGTCGCTGGAGCCGCGGCGCCGGGTGCTGACGCGGCTGGACCAGGTGGCGCTGGCCGTGGTCGGCCTGGTCCTGCTGGGGCTCGGCTGGCAGGCGCTGGTGCCGTTGCGGGCCAGTGCCGCCGTCCTCGACGCTGACGCCGCGCTCGCTGCCCAGGACCTGCGGGCGGCGCAGCAGGGGTACGAGCACGCGATCGACCTCGTCGGCTCGACGGTGTACTGGCAGCGCCTCGGAGCGCTGCACGCAAGCGCCATGAGCCACACCCTTGCGACGGACGCCTACCGCGGCGCGTTGGACGCCGACCCGCACGATCCCAACGCCGCTCGCAATGCCGCGCGCAGCGCCGAGGACGCCGGCGACCTCGAGCCGGCCCGCGAGCTGCACGCGCGCGCGCTGGAGCTGGACCCCCGCGGCCCCACGACAGTGCTGGCCGCGGCTACCTTCGAGCTGCGGCACGAAGGTGCTGCCCGCGCCGAGGCGCTCCTGGAGGACCTGCTGACGGTGCTGCCGGAGCGGGCCGACGCGTGGGCGGCGCTGGGCGACGCGCGGGCCGCCCTCGGCAACAGCGGCGGGGCGCGCGAGGCCTACCAGCGGGCGCTGCAGCTCCAGCCGGACGAGCCAACGGCGACCGCC
>JAOPWK010000056.1 GCA_025965735.1 Frankiales bacterium | reverse complement strand
TGGACCAGGACGATCATCGCCGGGTCGGTGCGCGGGAAGTGCTCGCTGCCGTCGGCGGTGCAGCGGCGGACCGATCCGCCGCGGACCGGCTCGGTGGGCGCGCCGCAGCGGGCGCAGTACGGGTGTGCGGCGTGCCAGTTGGCGACGCCGACGGCGTGCACGAGCAGTCCGGCGTCGCGGTCGTCGAGCAGCGAGCCGACGTCGCGCAGCCCGAGCGGGCGAGCGCCGAGCTTCCGCTGCAGCGGCGCGCTGACGGCGAACAGCGGGCCGTCCGCGTCACGGCCGAGGTAGATGCGGTCGCCGTCCGGGGCGTCCGCGCTGTCGAGCAGGACCAGGCGCGGGCGGTCCTCCTCGACGACCAGCGCCGCGCCGTCCTGCACCACGAGGACCCGCGCCTGCTGCCACGCCTCCTGCAGGGCGGCCTCGTCGTCTCGCGTGGCGCTGTCGCGCTCGACCGTGGCGCGCGAGAGGGACGGGGTGGGGCCGCTCACTCCAGCTCGAGGTCGACGAGCGTGCGCAGCGGCGCCTGGACCTGGTCCACGTCGCCCACGAGCACCGTGGTGAGGCGGTTCGGGGCGAGGTAGCGGCTGCCGGCGGCCAGCGCGTCCTCGACCGTCACGGCGGCGAGCTGCTTCGGGTAGTCGCGCAGGTACTCGACGCCCAGTCCCGCGCCGGCAAGCTGCGACAGCGTGCTCGCCAGGCCGGCCTGGGTGGAGGTGCCGAGGGCGAGGGAGCCGACGGCGTACCGCCGCGCCTGGTCGAGCTCGCCCTGCGTGACGGCGGTGGTCGCGACCCGGCCCAGCTCGTACAGCGTCTCGAGCAGCGCCGGCGCGGTCGTCGGCGTGGACACGTCGGCGCTGATGGTGACGCGCGAACCGGCCGGCGGGTGCTCGACCTGCGCGTGCGGGCTGTAGGTGTAGCCCTTGTCCTCGCGGATGTTCGCGACCCAGCGGCTGCTGAAGTAGCCGCCGAAGACGAGGTTCGCCAGCACGAAGGGGGCGTAGTCGGCGTCGGCGCGCGAGGGCGCGGACGCCGCCATGCGCAGCGTCGTCTGGACGGCACCCGGCCTGTCGAGCAGCAGGGCCGGCTGGTCCGGCGTCGACGGCAGCCTCGGCGTGTCGTACGCCTTGCTCGAGGCGGTCCAACCGGACAGCGCCGCCTCGACGTGCGCGATCGCCTTGTTCGGCGGCAGGTCACCGACGATCGTGAGGATGCTGCCCCCGGGGGCGACGCGCTTGGCGTGCAGCGTGCGCAGTGAGGACGGCTTGACGTCCTCGACCTCCTCCGCGCTGGGCAGCTCGCGGCCGTACGGGTGGTCGCCGTACAGCCTGCGCAGCAGCGCTTCTCGCGCGACGACGGCCGCCTGGCTGCGGTAGATGGCCAGCTCCTGCACCAGCCGGTCGCGCTCGCCGAGCACCTCGCGCTTGGGGTAGCTCGCGCCGGTCAGCACCTCGCCCAGGATGCCCAGCAGGCCGGGCAGGCCACCGACGAGGACGGACCCGCCGAAGCCGAGGCGGTCAGCGTCGGTGCTGGCGGAGAGCTGCCCACCGAGCGCCTGCACGTCGGCGGCGAGCTGTGCCGCGTCGCGCTGGTCCGTACCGGACAGCAGGGTGTCGCCGAGCAGGCTGGCCTGCGCCGTGAAGGAGCGGCCGCTGCGGCCGGACGGGCCGGCGAACGGGATGCGCAGCCGCAGCTCCGCCAGCGGCACGCCGGGTCGTCGGACGGCCAGCACGCGCAGGCCGTTCTCCAGCGTGCGCTCCGCGACGCTCGGCAGCTTCGCTGTGCGCGGCTTGGCCAGCGGCGGGACCGGGCGCTTCTCGACGGTCGTCATGCCGGGCTCCCCGGGCGCAGCTCGAGCACGGTGCGGGTGTCCTTCGTGAGGGTGGCGGCAGCGGCCTGCACCTGGTCGGGAGTGACCTGCCGCAGCAGGCCGGGCAGCTCGTTGACCAGCTCGGCGCGGTCGCGCTGCTGCTCGAAGACCGACATCGTCGTGGCGCGGCCGAGGACGCTGTCGACCTCGCGCAGGTAGCGCGCGGTCATGCGGGCGACGGTGCGGGCGAGCTCCTCGGCGCTGAGGCCCTCGCTGCCCAGGCGGGTGATCTCCTGGTCCACGGTGTCCAGCACCGTGTCGACCGGCGTCTCCTCCGGGTGGTGGACCTCGAGCAGGAACGGCGTGGGGTCGCGCGCGTCGAGCGGGTCGCCGAGCAGGCCGAGGTAGCCGCTGATGTGCGTCGCGCTGCGGTCCTCCAGCAGCATCCGCTCCTGCAGCCGGCTGGCGTCGCCGTCGGTGAGCACCTCGGCGAGCACGACGTACGGAAGGAACGTCGTCAGGTCGACGGGGTCTGGTACCCGCCAGGCCAGCGCCACAGCCGGCGCCGGGGCGAGGTGGTCGTGCACGGTCGCGCGTCGCTCCTGCGTCGGCAGCGGCTCGCGGAAGCTCGGCCGCTTCGGGACCTTGCGCCGCGGGATGTCGCCGAAGTGGCCCTGCACCCAGCCCTTCACCTGCTCCACGTCGATGTCACCGACGACGGTGAGGACCGCGTTGCCCGGCGCGTAGTAGCGGTCGAAGAAGCCCTGCGCGTCCTCCAGCGTCGAGCTCTCCAGGTCGACGAAGTCGCCGTAGCCGTTGTGGCTGTTGGCGAAGTCGCTGTAGAGCACCGGCGGCATGAGCAGCCAGGGGAAGCCGCCGTACGGGCGGTTGAGGACATTGACGCGGATCTCGTTCTGGACCACGGCGATCTGGTTGTCGAGGTTCTCCTGCGTGACGGCGACGCTGCGCATGCGGTCGGCCTCGAGGAAGAGCGCGAGCTCGGTGGCCTCGCTCGGCATGACCTCGTAGTAGTTCGTGTAGTCGACGTGCGTCGAGCCGTTGAGGGTGCCGCCGTTGCCCTGCACGTGGGTGAAGTGCTCGGTCTTGCCGAGGTTGGCCGATCCCTGGAACATCAGGTGCTCGAACAGGTGCGCGAAGCCGGTGCGACCCTCGGGCTCGCTGCGCATGCCGACGTCGTAGTAGACGGCCACGGCCACCACGGGACTGCTCGGGTCCGGGCTGAGGACGACGCGCAGGCCGTTGTCGAGCGTCAGCCGCTCGATCCGGTAGTCCGGCTGCGGCGCCGTGGCGGCCTTGGGGGCGGTGCGGGTCTTCGCGGGGGACGGCACCGGGCCGACGCTAGTACGGGGCACCGGGGACCGGGGCTGCCCCGCACGAGGTAGGTAGCGCGGCCGACGGGGGGTACGGCAGGGTTCCACGCACCCGCCCACCGAGAACGAGGAGCGACATGGCTGTCTCTGCCGATCTGAGCAAGTACCTCGACAAGTCCTACGAGAACAAGAAGCTGGACGAGATCCTGGCCGCTCCCGTCAGTGCGCTCGCCGGCGTGACGGACGAGGACGCCGAGGCGCTGAAGAAGGCGTTCCGCATCAAGACGGTCGGCGACCTCGGCAAGAACAAGTACTTCCTCGCCGCGCAGGCGATGCTCCAGCTGACCAAGTAGCCCTGCCCGACGCCCCGGGCCGCCCCGGGGCGTCGTGTCAGGTGCCCTTGTCGTTGAAGACCTGCCGCAGGACGCGGGTGACCTCGACGAGGTCGTCCTGGTCCGCCATCACCTGGTCGATCGACGTGAGTGGTGTGCCTGCTGGCGAGCGGGTTACGTCTCGGCGGCCTGGTGGTGTGGTGGCTCGCTTGACCACGACAGCACCGCACACCGGCGCACACGCTCAGTCGGTGTCGTCCAGGGGTGGCAGCGGCTGCCGGGTGGATCTTGGGTGGGATGGTGCGCTTCGCCCTGCCGCTACGCCTCCGCCAGGATGCGCCCGCTGATGGCCTCTGTGTCCACGCCCTTCGGCAGCGTCCCGAAAGCGTGCCCCCAGTCCCCCGCGAGCCGCGTGGCGCAGAACGCATCCGCGACGGCCGCCGGCGCGTGCCGCACGAGCAGGGACCCCTGCAGCACCAGGGCCATCCGCTCCACCAGCCGGCGCGCGCGCGACTCCATGTCGTCCACGTCCGACAGCCCGGCGCGCAGGCCGACCACGGCGTCGTCGAGGCGCGGGTCGGCGCCGCGCGCGCGGTCCACCTCCGCGAAGAAGGCGTCCACCGACGACGGCGACTTCACCATGGCGCGCAGGACGTCGAGGGCCTGCACGTTGCCGCTGCCCTCCCAGATGGAGTTGAGCGGGGCCTCGCGGTACATCCGCGGCATGCCGCTGTCCTCCACGTAGCCGTTGCCGCCCAGGACCTCCAGCGCCTCGACGACCACCGACGGCTGGCGCTTGCACACCCAGTACTTGCCGACGGCGACGGCGATCCGCTTGAAGGCCTGCTCCTCGGCGTCGCCCCGCTGGGCACGGTCGACGGCGCCGGCCAGGCGCAGCATCAGCGTCGTCGCGGCCTCGCTCTCCAGCTGCAGGTCGGCGAGCACGTTCTGCATCAGCGGCTTGTCCATCAGACGCCCGCCGAAGGCCGACCGGTGCGCCGCGTGGTGCGCGGCCTGCACGACGGCCGCCCGCATGCCGGACGCGCTGCCGATCACGCAGTCGAGCCGCGTCATCGCCACCATCTCGATGATGGTGCGGACGCCTCGCCCCTCCTCGCCGACCAGCCAGGCGACGGTGCCGTCGAACTCCGGCTCGGAGGAGGCGTTGGACCGGTTGCCGAGCTTGTCCTTCAGGCGCTGGATGCGGAACGTGTTGCGCGTCCCGTCCGGCAGGACCCGCGGCACGAGGAAGCACGACAGCCCGGCCGGCGCCTGCGCCAGGACGAGGAACAGGTCGCACATCGGCGCGCTGGTGAACCACTTGTGGCCGCGCAGCGTCCACGTGCCGTCCGTCTCCGAGGTGGCGACGGTCGTGTTCGCGCGGACGTCGGAACCGCCCTGCTTCTCGGTCATCCCCATGCCGGCCAGCAGCCCGGCCTTGCCGCTCGGGACCCGCAGGCCGGGGTCGTACGTCCGCGAGGTCAGCAGCGGCTCGTAGACCGCGGCCAGCGACGGGGTCGTGCGCAGCGCAGGCACGACGGCGTAGGTCATCGAGACGGGGCAGCCGTGCCCGGACTCGACCTGACCCCAGGTGTAGAAGCCGGCAGCGCGCGCGACGTGCGCGCCGGGCCGGTCGTCCGCCCACGCTGCGCCGGCGAGCCCCTCGGTGACGGCGACGTCCATGAGGCTGTGCCAGGCCGGGTGGAACTCCACCTCGTCGAGGCGGTGGCCGTACCGGTCGACGGTGCGCAGCTCGGGCTCGTACCGGTTGGCCTGCTCTCCCCACCGCTGCGCCTCCTCCGAGCCCGCAAGTCGGCCGATCCGGTGCAGGTCCTGCACGTGCCAGCCGGCGCCCTCGCGCTCCACCCCGGCGAGCAGCACCGGGTCGGCCGCGACGTCGTGCCCGACCAGCGGCGGCGGCTGGTTCGTCACGTCGTGCGTCGCTGCGGAGGAAGGGGCGGCGGTGGGCGGAGCGTCCAGCGTGGTCATGCCCCCATGGTGACAGCCCGCCCGACGGGGCAGGGGTGGGACGACCCGACGAGAGGACCAGCCCCGATGATCTTCATCACCGCCAGGTTCCGCGTACGCCCCGAGGTGGCCGACGCCTGGCCCGAGACGACGCGCCCCTTCACGGAGGCGACCCGCAGCGAGCCGGGCTGCCTGTGGTTCGACTGGTCGCGCAGCCTGGACGACCCGAACGAGTACGTGCTGGTGGAGGCCTTCCGGGACGGCGCTGCCGGCGCGGCCCACGTGCAGTCGGACCACTTCCGGGAGGCCCAGTCGACGCTGCCTCCGCACCTGGCCGAGACGCCGCGCATCGTCAGCATCGAGGTGCCGCAGGAGGACTGGTCCGAGCTCGGCGAGATGCGCATCTCCTAGGGTCCGCGCATGGAGCAGCTGAGGATCCCCGTCGGCGACGGACTGGTGCTCGACGCACTGGCAGACGGACCCGCTGACGGTGAGATCGTGCTGCTGCTCCACGGCTTCCCGCAGTCGGCGTGGTCCTGGCGCGAGGTGTGGCCGGCGCTGGTCGGGGCGGGCTACCGGGTTGTCGCCCCGGACCAGCGGGGCTACTCCCCCGACGCCCGGCCGACCGACGTCGCCGCCTACCGGATGGCGCCGCTGGTGCAGGACGCGGTGGCCGTGCTGGACGCCGTCGGCGCGGATCGCGCGCACCTCGTCGGGCACGACTGGGGCGCAGCCGTCTCCTGGCACACAGCAGGCCGGCACCAGGACCGGATCCGCACCCTCACCGCCATCTCGGTCCCGCACCCGCTGGCCTTCGTCGAGGCGCTGCGCACCGATCCCGACCAGCGCCGGCGCAGCCGCTACATGAAGGACTGGCTCGACCCGTCGGCCGAGGAGCAGCTGCTCGACGGCGGACTGCAGCAGGTCTTCGGCGGCGTCCCCGGCGTCGACGCCGGGGCGTACGAGGAGCGGCTGCGCGAGCCGGGCGCGCTGACGGCGGCGCTCGCCTGGTACCGCGCCCAGTCGCTCGACGACCTCGACGGGCTCGGCCCGATCACCATGCCGACCATGCACGTCTGGTCCACCCAGGACCAGGCGCTGGGACCGGCCGGCGCGCACGGTACGGCCGCGCACGTAGAGGGCCCGTACCGCTTCGAGGTCCTCGAGGGCATCAGCCACTGGATCCCCGAGCAGGCACCGGAGGATCTGTGCCGCCTGCTGCTGGAGCACCTGCGCTGATTCCTCAGCAGGGCGCGCTGGAACGCGCCGTCGCCCAGGTGCGGCCCGGCGTCGCGCTGCAGTCGCTGGCGGTGCACGACGACGAGGTCGTGCTCGCAGGTGGCGGCGAGGTCTTCCGGCTGCCGCTCAGCCCTGCTGCCGCGGCACGTCATGCGGTGCTGGTCCGCGCACTACGGGAGCTGCGGACGCGGCTGCCCGTCTCAGTGGCCGTGCCGCGCTACGTCGGCGTCCTGCCGGACGGCGGAACGCCCTTCCTCGCCGAGCCTCTGCTGCCCGGCGAGCACGTCCGCGAGCTCGGCTCCATCGCCATCGGACAGCTCGCGGGAGTGCTCGCGGCCCTGGCGGCGGTACCGGAGCGCGAGGCGCAGCAGTGGGGCGTGCAGGGGCAGGGCCGTCTTCTGCACGGCGCTCTCGACGCGACGGCGCTGCTCGTGGACAGCAGCCGCGGAGTGCTCAGCGGCGCCGTCAGCTGGCGGCTGCGGCTGGGCGATCCGGCAGAGGACCTGGCGTCGCTGCCGGAGGCCGTACGGGCGGCGCTCGGCTAG
>JAOPWK010000189.1 GCA_025965735.1 Frankiales bacterium | reverse complement strand
CACCGGCGGTGCCGGCGACGGCGGCGCTGCGGGCGCCGGCCGGCACGCCCGAGCCGCCGTCGTCCGGCGTCGATCCGGTGTCCAGGTCGCGCAGCTGCGACTCCAGGTAGGCCTTGAGGCGGGTGCGGTACTCGCGCTCGAAGGCGCGCAGCTCCTCGATCCGCTGCTCGAGCTCGCGGCGGCGGGTGTCGAGGTCGCCGGTGGCGGCCTGGATCCGGGCGGCGACGTCGGCGTCGATGCTCGCGGCCTTGTGCTGCGCGGCGCTCAGCGTGCGCTCGGCCTCGCTGCGGGCGGAGGTCAGCGTCTTGTCGGCCTCGGCCCGGGCCGAGCCCACCGTCGTCTCGGCCTGCTCGCGGGCGGCGGTCACGATCTGCTCGGCCTCGGCCCGCGCCTCGGCGATGGCCTCGTCCGCGGTGCGCTGGGCCAGCAGCAGCGTGCGCAGCGCCGCCTCCTGCCCCTCCATGCCCCCCAGCGGGGCGACGGGTGCGGCAGCCGGTGCGGCAGGCGCCGCCGCGGTGGCCTGGGGCGCGGCAGCGGCCGGTCGGTCCTGCAGCGCCGCGTTGTCGCGCAGGAGGCGGGTGAGCTCGGTCTCCACCTCGTCGAGGAAGGCGTCGACCTCGTCCAGCGAGTAGCCGCGGAAGGCGATGCGGAACTGCTTGTTGGCGACGTCGGTGGGGGTCAACGGCACGAGAGCACTCTTCCGTGAGGGTTCGCTGCGACGGTCATCGGTACCCGCCGACGACGGACATGAGGATGCGGACGACGATGAACAGCACGATGAAGCCGAGGTCGATGCTGATCTGCCCGATCCGCAGCGGCGGCAGCACCCGGCGCAGCGCCTTGAGCGGCGGGTCGGTCACCGAGTAGGCCAGCTCCAGCGCGATGGCCACGAAGCCGGCCGGCCGGTAGGAGCGCGCCAGCAGGAAGACGTACTCCATGATCAGCCGGAAGATCAGGAACAGCAGGAAGACGAGCAGCGCGAAGTAGAGGACCTCGGCGACGACCGACACGGCGGGGACTGCTCCTGGAGGAAGTGGGCTGCGGGGCGTACCTGCGGAGAGGCTACGTGCCCGCGCAGTCCGACCTCAGGACTGGTTGAAGAAGCCGCTCTCGGCGATGCGCGCCTTGTCCTCTGCCGTCACCTCGACGTGCTCCGGCGACAGGAGGAAGACCTTCGCCGTGACGCGCTCGATGCTGCCGCGCAGGCCGAAGATCAGGCCGGCGGCGAAGTCGACCAGCCGCTTGGCGTCGACGTCGTCCATCTCGGTGAGGTTCATGATCACCGGGGTGCCGTCGCGGAAGTGCTCGCCGATCTGCCGCGCCTCGTTGTAGGTGCGCGGGTGCAGCGTGGTGATGCGGTAGGCGTCCTCGCGCACCGCGAGGGGCGCGGGCCGCAGCTGGGTGTCCAGGGCGACGTTGCCGCGGGTGCGCATGCCGCCGGCACCGACCGGCTCGGGTGCGCGCCGCAGCGCGGTGGTGGGCGCCGGCTCCTCGGTGGACCAGCGACGGCTCGACACCGGCGCCGAAGGAGGCACAGCCTCGACCAGGTCGTCCTCGTCGTCGTACGCGTCGTCGGCGTAGCGACGGTCGCGGGCGTCCTCGTCGTCCTCCACCAGGCCGAGGTACAGGCCCAACTTGCGCATGGTGCCTGACATCGCGGGCTCCCTCTGATCGGTCTGGCGGGCAGTCGAACTGGGTGCGGACGCTAGCGGATGGGAGGCGGTCTGCGGCCGAGCAACGCCGTACCGACACGCAGGTGTGTCGCACCGATCTGCACGGCCTGCTCGAGGTCGCCGCTCATGCCCGCGCTGAGGGCGGTGGCGTCCTGGTGGTCCTCCCGCAGCCGTGCGGCGACCTCGGCGAGCTGCGCGAAAGCGAGAGCCGGATCCGCACCCAGCGGAGCCACCGCCATGACACCGGCCAGCCGCAGGCCGGCGGCGGCCGCGGCGGCCTCCGCCAGCACCGGCACGTCGGCGGGCAGCGCTCCCCCGCGATCTGGGTCGCCGTCGAGGCTGACCTGCAGCAGCACGTCCAGGTGCCGCCCCGCCTTGCCGGCGCCCTTGCTCAGCGCCGCGACCAGCGCCGGCCGGTCGACCGAGTGCACGACGTCGGCGTAGGAGGCGACGCTGGCGGCCTTGTTGGTCTGCAGGCCGCCGACGAAGTGCCAGCGGACGCCGTCGACCTCGGCCGCCTTGGCCTTGGCCTCCTGGTCCCGGTTCTCGCCCAGGTCGCGCACCCCGAGGTCGCGCAGCAGGGCGCAGTCGCCAGCCGGGTGCGTCTTGGTCACCGCGACGAGGGTGACCTCCTCCCGGGCCCGGCCGGCCGCGGCGCAGGCCGCGGCGATCCGCTGCTCCAGTGCGGCCAGCGCCTGCTCGAGCTGCTCCGCGCGGCTCACGCGAGCCAGACGACGCCGGCGGACCGGCCGGTCACGCCGTCGCGCCGGAAGCTGAACAGGTCGTCGCGCTCGACGGTGCAGCCGGGGAGCTGCTCGACGTCCCAGCAGTGCGGGGCGAGCTGCTCGAGGACGCCGCCCGCGACGTCGAGGGACGGGGTGCCGTGCCGGGTGACGGAGCGGGCCAGGGGGACCTGCGCCGCCACCGCAGCGCGCAGCGCCTCGGGCACCTCGTAGCAGCGGGCGCACACGGACGGCCCGATGCGACCGAGCAGCGCGGTGGCGCCGAGGTCCCGCATCGCCTCGACCAGGGCCGGGACGACGCCGTCGGTCATGCCCTTGCGGCCGGCGTGCGCGACACCGACCACGCCCTCGCCGGGGGCGGCGAGCAGCACCGGCGTGCAGTCCGCGACCAGCACGCCGAGGGCCAGTCGTGGCACGCGGGTCACCAGGGCATCGGCGTGCGGCGGCACGTCCGGCCAGGGGCCGGTCACCTCCACGACGGTGGTGCCGTGCACCTGCTCAGCCACGACCAGGTCGCGCGCTCCCACCGCCTCCGCCACCCGCCGGCGGTTCTCGGCGACGGCGGCGGGGTCGTCACCGACGTGGCTGCCCAGGTTCAGGCTGTCGTACGGCGCGCGGCTGACGCCGCCCTCGCGGGTGGTGAAGGCGAAGCCGGCGCCGTCGACGTGCTCGACCGGCAGCGCCAGCACTACTTCAGGAAGTCGGGGACGTCGAGGTCGTCCTCGAACACCACGGTGCGGCGCGGCGGCGGCGTGACGGCCGACGGCGCCGGGCGCTGCAC
>JAOPWK010000323.1 GCA_025965735.1 Frankiales bacterium | reverse complement strand
CATCGTCATCGCACGGACCAGCGCCACCGCCACCGCCACCGCCACCGGTGGTCACCTTCACAGGGTTGACCTTGAGAACGGAGACTGTCGCGCGTTCGTCGCCACCAATGGCCTGTGCACTGATGGTGACCATTTGCAGACCACGGTCCGTAGCTCCGGTGCAGGTCTCGAAGTCCCGACTGGCAGGATCGGCATCGGCGGATCCGCCTGCCCAGCAGCGGACCTCAGAGACTGCAGCCTGGTAGTCCTGAGCGCCCGTGTTGACCTGAGCGATGACGTAGGTCGTCGCTCCAGGGGCGTACGGGGCCGACTTCACGGCCTCGGCGAAGTTCCGGAGAACGACCTCCGCGGATGCGTTGGCGCGGTGGTCCGCCGAGAAGACCGAGCCAGCGACGAGCGCGGCCAATACGCCGGACACGGCGATACCGATCATCACCATCGAGATGAGGACCTCGAGCAGTGACTCGCCGCGCTGGCGATCCACGGTGGGGGGAGGCGGCTTCATGGCGTGCGTGTCTGGCCGAAGATGCCGTACATGGCTGAGACAAGGGCGATGGCC
Organism: Frankiales bacterium; assembly: GCA_025965735.1. Classification (GTDB taxonomy): domain Bacteria; phylum Actinomycetota; class Actinomycetes; order Mycobacteriales; family SCTD01; genus SCTD01. The sequence goes on along the minus strand of JAOPWK010000323.1, from coordinate 28,290 downwards.
ACAAAACCGACCATCGCCCCGACGATGAGCAGAACCGCCGGTTCGAACAGCGTCGTGAAGCGCTTGATCTTGTAGTCCAGCTCACGCTCGAAGTACGCCGCCGCCGTTTCGAGCTGTTGGTCGAGTGTGCCCGTTCGCTCACCGACACGGAACATCTGCCGTGCCGAAGGGGGGAAAAGCCCGGTCTCGATCAAAGGTACGGCCAGGCCCTCGCCGCGCATCATGCCCGCTCGAGCCTCGACAAGTCCCTGGCGGTAGACCCGGTTGGTTGTGGCCTCCGTCGTCACGGCGAGAGCCTGCGGCAGCGGCACTCCAGCACCCATCATCGCGCTCAGGATGCGGCAGAAGCGTTCGAGGACGATGTGCTGCGCGAGGTCGCCAATTAAGGGAAGGCGGAGCAGGAGTCTGTCTCGACCGCTCTTGCCACGTTCGGTTCGAAGAGCAAGACCAATGATCACGAGCCAGCTCAGGGTACCGAGGCCGATGAGGATCTTCGCGTCCGTGACGAATCCTGTCCCGGAGAGCAGGATGCGGGTGGGCAGGGGAAGCTCGGCTCCCAGGCTGTCGAAGAACGTTACGAACCGGGGGAGCACAAAAGCCACCAAGACGATCACGACCACGACCGACGTTGCCAGAATCACGGCCGGGTAGGCAAGAGCAGCCGTGACCTTTCGCCGGGCCTCAAGGTCGCGCTCGATGTACTCGGCAAGCTGTACGAGCACCGTGTCGAGCTTGCCGGTGAGTTCCGCCGAGCGAAGGATCCCCAGGTAGTAGGGCGGCAGCGCGTTGTTGTGCCGTGCCATGGCATCGGCGAAGGTGGAACCGCTTCGCAGTTCTTCGATGACGTCCTCGGCGATTGTGCGCAAGAGCTTATCGCCCGTCTCCGCGTGGATGGCGTCCAAGGCGTCAAGGATCGGGATGCCGGCCTTGATGAAGACGGCCAATTGGCGCGAAAAGTGCATGAGACTTGTTCGGGAGACCTTCTTAGCGGTGATCTCGAACTGCAGGAACGACTTCTTCTTGTCCTTTCGACGTGCGGGGAGAAGGACCGGGGCGACCGGGTCGAGCTGGTCGGTGACAGACATGTGCGACCTCAAGCCGTGTAGATGTGGCGGATGACTTCGGGGATGGTCGTGAGGTCTTGCTCCACAAGAGCGATCGCCTCGTCGTTCAGCGTTCGCATGCCCTGCTTCACAGCCATGCGCCGGAGCTCGTCCTGCGTCGCCCAGCCGACGACGAGGCGCTTGATCTCGGGTGTCACCGTCAGCAGCTCGTAGACGCCGATGCGGTCGGAGAAGCCGGTGCCGCTGCAGAAGTTGCAGCCGATGCCCTTGTAGAACTTCGTCTTCGCGGCCCCGCCCGACTCGGAGTAGAACGCGATCTCCTCCGCCCCGGGCTTGTACGCCTTCAGGCACTTGGTGCAGTTGCGGCGCAGCAGGCGCTGGCCGACGACGCCGAGCACCGAGGAGGCGATGAGGAAGCTCTCGATGCCCATGTCGAGGAAGCGGTGCAGCGCAGCCACGGCGTCGGTCGCGTGCAGCGACGACAGGACGAAGTGGCCGGTGAGGGCGGCCTGCGTGGCGATGCGCGCTGTGTCCACGTCGCGGATCTCGCCGACCAGGATGACGTCCGGATCCTGGCGCAGGATGGACTTGAGGCCGGTGGAGAAGGTGAGGCCGGCCTGCTCGTTGGTCGAGATCTGGTTGATGGAGGGGAAGACGTACTCGACCGGGTCCTCGATGGTCATGATGTTGCTCTGCGACTCGTTGATCTCGCTCATCGTCGCGTAGAGCGTGGTGGTCTTTCCGGCACCGGTAGGGCCTGCGCACAGCACCATCCCGAACGGCGCGCGGACCAGCTTGGAGAAGGTCTCGTGCGTCTTAGCAGGCATGCCGAGGTCGCTCAGCTTGTAGAGCGGGCGGCTCTTGTCGAGGATGCGGAGCACGACCTTCTCGCCCCAGATGACGCCTGTCGTCGCGACGCGGATGTCGACCGCGCGACCGTCGACGTCCATCGCGATCTGGCCGTCCTGCGGACGACGGCGCTCGACGATGTTCATGCCAGCCATGATCTTCAGGCGGCTCACGAGCGCGGGCCCCATGGCGTCCGGCAGGGCGAGCACGTCGTGCAATGCGCCGTCGATGCGGAACCGGATGCGCAGGCGGTTGTCCTGCGGCTCGATGTGCACGTCGGAGGCGCGGTCGCGCAGCGCCTGGCTGATGATCTTGTTGACGACCTGGACGACGGGTGCGTCGTCCTGCTGTGAGTCGCTCGTGAGGGCGACGGCCTTCTTGGTCGAGGAGGTCGCCTCGAACGCCTTGACGAACTGGTCGATGCCCTCGAGCGAGCGGTAGCTCTGGTCGATCGCGCGACGGACCTCGCTCCCGGGCGCCACCACCAGGGTGACGTCCAGGCGGGTCTGCGACTGGAGCTGGACTGCGAGGGCATCACTCGGGTCAGCGACCGCGATGATGATCGCGTCCTGGGTCCTCATCATCGGGATGCACTGGTGGGCGCGGGCGAACGACTCCGGGATGACCGCGACGGCCTCCGGGTCCGGCGTCTCGGTGCCGAGGTCCACCAGCGCCAAGGACAGCTGCTCGGCAAGGGCCTCCGCCAGGTCCCGCTCGCTGATCGCGCCGAGCTCGACGAGGAGCGCCCCGACGCGCTTGCCGGAGGCAGCCTGCTGCAAAAGCGCTTCGGCCACCTGCGGGTGGTCGACCGCGTCCCGCGCCATGAGCAGCTCGCCGAGCGGCTGCCAGCCGTCCGGCCGCACGACCGGAGCGGCCACAGGAGCCTCGGCCACGACAGTCGCCTCGCGCCTGCTGCGCTTGCCGTCCTGCTGCGGCACGCTGACGAAGCCGGCGTCGTCGGTGACGGTGCTGCCCTTGCGGAGCCTCATGCGGTGCGCTCCAGCCAGGCGAAGACAGCGACGGCCACGAGCACAGTGAGCCCGAGCGCGGCGAGCACGAACGCGAAGAGCTGGGCAGAGACGTGGACGCCGAGCACGCTCCGCTGCCGGTTGGAACCGCTGATCACTGCGCTTGCCCCCTCACGAGGCGGCACCTGTGGGCCGCACCGTCGACTCTGCGCGCGGATGCCCTGTTCTCGTATCGCACGGGGGGCCGGGAACTCCGGCCTTGCAGGGGATTGACGGCTCGGGGGTCGGCTGCTACCTGGCGTCGGTGCTGAGCAGCCCGAGGCGGACTGCCGACATCACTGCCTGCGTGCGGTTCCCGGCGCCGAGCTTGTCGTACAGCTTGGCCATGTGCGTCTTGGCCGTCGACTGGCTGATGTAGAGCTGGGCCGCGATCTGCGCGACGGAGGACCCGTTGCCGAGCAGCTGCAGGATCTCGTTCTCCCGCGGGGTCAGCGACACCGCCGGCGTCTGCATCCGGCGGCGCATCGCCCCGGCAAGGTCCTGCGCGGTGAAGGCGGTCGGGGCGGAGGCCGACTGACGTGCGGCGTTGACGACGTCCTCGGACGGTGCGCCCTTGAGCACGAACGACGACGCGCCGGCCTCGAGGGCGGCGAACACGTGCTCGTCGCCGTCGTACATCGTGAGCACGACCAGGCCCATCTCGGGTCGCTGCTGGCGCATCGTGCGGACGAACTCGATGCCGCTGCCGTCGCCGAGGTTGACGTCGACCACGGCGACGTCGGGGGAGTGCGCCCGCGAGAGAGCCAGAGCCTCCGACAGCGAGCCCGCCTCGGCCACGACCACGAGGTCGTCGGTCGCCTCGAAGGCGCGGCGCAGGCCCTGCCGGATCAGCGCGTGGTCATCGACCAGCAGAACGCTGACCCCCACGATCGCCCCCTTCGAGCACCGCCTCGACGCGCACCCCGACATCCGGCCGCGCACTGACGTGCAGTGTGCCGCCGAGCCGAGTCAGGTGCTCGTCGTAGTCCGACAGGTCGAGGGCCCCCAGGTCCCCGGACTCCCCGTCGTGCTCGACCAGCAGTCGGGCGCTCGGAGGGTCGACGGAGAGTGTGACCCACAAGTTGGTCGCTTGTCCCGTACGTCGGACGTCTTGCGCGACGGCTTGGGCTATTTGGAACAGAAGGACCTCTTGGTCCCCGGGCAGCCGGAAGGTCGACTCCTTCAGGCTGACGTGGACCGCCACCTTCTGCCCGCTGCCGATCGCGCGGACGTAGCCGGTGATGGCGGCGCCGAGGCCACGGTCGCTGCCCACGCTGGTCTTGAGGTCGGTGATGGACAGGCGGATGTCGCTGATCAGGCGGGTCAGCCCGCGGCGCACCTCGCTCATCCGCTCCGCCAGAGCGGGGTCGACCTTCGCGGCCTGGATGCGCAGGTCGTCGAGCTGGTAGCCGACGAAGGCGAGCTCCTGCGCCACCCCGTCGTGCATCTCGCGGGCCAGCCGGTCGCGCTCCTCGACGGTGACGGTGCTGCGCACCTCCTCGAACAGCAGCGCCGTCGCGAGCCGCAGGGCGCCTTGCAGGGCCTCCGTCTGCAGCGCCTCGACCTGCTCGGGAGGGAAGGCGCCCTCCTCGTACGACTCCAGGATCAGCAGTCCGAACGGCCCGTCGCCCGCCGTCAGCGGGAGGACGGCGAGGGTGCTGCCCTTGCGCCGTCCGTGCAGGTCGGGCTTGCGGCGGTCGAGCACCGGCTCGCCGCTCTCCCAGGCGCTGCGCAACGGGCCCGGCTCGGACAGCGGCGCCCGCCACGGCACCCGCTGGGTCCCGCGCACCGCGGCAGGGACCAGCGAGCCGGGGCCTGGCTGGACGAGCACGGCGGAGCGGTGGGACGGGGCCACCTCTGCGCAGGCCTGCAGGAGCGCCTCGGCGGAGGAGGTGACGTCCAGACCGCCGGGCAGCCGGCGGGTGACGCCGCGCAGCTGCTCGAGCAGCAGGCGTGCCTCGGTGTAGCGGTCGGGGCTCTCAGCAGGTGCCTGCTGCACGATCCGCTGCGCCCAACCTGCGATGAGGCCGAACGCGAGCCCGAGCAGCACCCACTGCCCGGCCGTCGCAACGAAGCGGTCCAGCGTGCCGTCCGGGACCGGACGCGTCCCGAGCTCGTACGCCACCCGTCCTATCCCGAGGCCGAACGCGGCCGCCCCGCTGACGTAGCCGACCTGCCGCCACGTCCCGGCCAGCCCCATGGCGAGGCCGGGAGCGAGCAGGTACGGGAGCATCGGACTGTTCGCGCCGCCACCGAGCGCGACCACGGCGCCGGTGAACACCGCTTCGACCAGGCTCGCCACGAACGGGTGCCGACGCAGCAGCGTGGCCCGCTCCGCGCCGAACGCGAAGGCGGCCAGCAGCGCGACCGGGAGCGCCGCGAACGTCCGCTCCTCCGCCAGCACCGACAGCACGCTGCACAGGACCAGCAGCGTGACGCGGAAAGCGGTGGCCGGGGAGCCTGCGACCCCGCGGCGCTGCTGCACTAGGTGTACAGACCCTCGACGGCGTCGGCGTACTGCTTCATGACCACGGACCGCTTCAGCTTCAGCGACGGCGTCATCTGGCCGCCCTCCTCGGTCCAGTCCTCGGGCAGGATCTGGAACTTGCGGATGGCCTCGGCCTTGGACACCGCCTTGTTGGCGCTGTCGACGGCGGTCTGGATCTCGGCGACGACGTCGGGGTCCTCGGCGAGAGCCGCGACGTCGGTGGACTCGGGCTTGCCCTTGCTCTTGAGCCAGCCCGGGAGGGCTTCGGGGTCGAGCGTCACCAGGCAGCCGATGAACGGCTTCTGGTCGCCGACGACCATGCACTGGCTGACCAGCGGGTGGGCGCGCAGCCGGTCCTCGAGCACCGCGGGCGCGACGTTCTTGCCGCCGGCCGTGACGATGAGCTCCTTCTTGCGGCCGGTGATGCGCAGGTAGCCCTCGGTGTCCAGCTCGCCGATGTCTCCGGTGGAGAACCAGTCGTCGGCCAGCACCTCGGCGGTCGCGGCGTCGTTGTGCCAGTACCCCTGGAAGATCTGCTTGCCCTGCACCTGGATCTCGCCGTCCTCGGCGATGCGGACGGTCGTGCCGGGCATCGGCTTGCCGACGGTGCCGATCTTGATGTCGGTCGGCAGGTTGACCGTCGACGGCGCGCTGGTCTCGGTGAGGCCGTAGCCCTCCAGGATCGTCACGCCGATGCCGCGGAAGAAGTGGCCGAGCCGGGCGCCGAGCGGGGCGCCGCCGGAGACGGCGTAGGCGACCTTGCCGCCCATCGCGGCACGCAGCTTGGAGTAGACGAGCTTGTCGAACAGCTTGTGCTGCAGCTTCAGCACGATCCCCGCGCCGCCCTTGTCCAGCGCCTCGGAGTACGCGACTGCCGTGGCCTCGGCACGGTCGAAGATCTTGCCCTTGCCGTCGCCGTGCGCCTTCTGCTTGGCCGAGTTGTAGACCTTCTCGAACACGCGGGGGACCGACAGCAGGAACGTCGGCTGGAAGCTGCCGAGGTCGGGCAGCAGGTTCTTGATGTCGGCGGTGTGGCCCATCCGCACGCCGCTCTCCACGCACGCCACCTGCACGAAGCGGGCGAACACGTGCGCGAGCGGCAGGAACAGCAGCGTGCTGCTGCCGGGCTTGAACAGCTCCGGCAGGAGCGAGTACGGCGCGCGGCAGACGACCAGCAGGTTCTCGTGCGACAGCTCGCAGCCCTTGGGCCGGCCGGTCGTGCCGGAGGTGTAGATGATCGTGGCCAGGCTGTCCTTGTTCACCGTCTGACGGCGCGCCTCCAGCTCGGACTCCGGCACGTCGCGACCGGCGGCGGCCAGCTCCTCGAGGCCGCCGGCGTCGATCTGCCAGGCGCCCTTGAGGTCCGGCAGCTGGTCGCGCACCTCGTCGAGCTGGGCCTGGTGCCCGGCCGACTCGACGATGCAGGCGGTCGCCCCGGAGTCGCCGAGGTTCCACTGGACCTGCTCGGCGGAGGAGGTCTCGTAGATCGGCACCGTGACGCCGCCGGCCGTCCAGATCGCGTAGTCGCAGAGCGTCCACTCGTACCGTGTCTTGCACATCAGCCCGACGCGGTCGCCGGCCTGCACGCCCGCGGCCACGAGGCCGGCCGCGACCGAGGCGACCTCGGTGGCGAACTCCTTCGCCGTCACCGGCGCCCAGCGTCCGTCGACCTTGCGCGTGAAGACGACGTCGTCGGGGCTGCTCGCGGCGCGCTTGTGCACCGCGTCGGTCAGCGAGTCGCTGGCCCCGACCTCGACCGCTGGGGGGGTGGAGTACTCCTGCACCGTGGCTCCTCGTCGGCTCCGCCCGGGCGCTCAGCCCGACATCACGACCCTATCGCGCAGGTCACACGCCTACAGCCCAGCGGCCGTCCTGCCGAACCTCGCAGGGTGGACGACCTGCTCGAGACCGCCACGCGCTGCCCGCACTGCCGGGCCAGCGTGCGCCCCGGCGCGCCCTGGTGCACCCTCTGCCACGCCGACCTGCGGCCGGCGCCCCAGGCGGCCGTGGCGCCTCCGGCACCGAGGATCGACCCGCTGACGGCACCTGCCGAGGCCCTGGGCCTGGTCAAGACCGGGCCCCGCGACCCCACCTGGCCCTGCACCACCTGCGGTGCCAGCAACGCGATCAGCAACGACGCCTGCGTCGCCTGCGGCGCGGGGTTCCTGGCCGGCCTGCGTGACAGCGAGGGTCCGCTGCTCGAGATCCCCGGTGTCGGCGACCTGACCCGGATGAGCCGCGGCCGGCGGATGCTCATCGCCTTCGGCGTCGTGCTGGCCGTGATCGCCCTCGTCGCGCTGCTGGGGCTGCTCTTCTCCTAGGCGGCCTCGCGAGTACTAGCCTCCGTCGCATGGCCGACGTCGCGCGCTCCACCATCACCATCGCCGCCCCGCCGGACCAGGTGCTGGACGTCATCGCCGACATCGCGAGATACCCCGAGTGGACCGGCCAGATCAAGAGAGCCGAGGTCGTGGAGACCGCCGCGGACGGCCGGCCCGCGCAGGCCCGCTTCGTCATGGACGCAGGCGTGCTCAAGGACGAGTACGTCCTGGCCTACGACTGGAACGACTCCGGCGTGCAGTGGGAGCTGGTCGGCAAGAGCGCGGTGCAGAAGTCGCAGGTCGGCTCGTACGCCCTGGCGCCCACGGGCGACGGCACCGAGGTGACGTACGAGCTGGCGGTGGACATCGCGATGCCGATGCTCGGCATGTTCAAGCGCAAGGCCGAGAAGATGATCATGGACTCGGCGCTGAAGGAGCTCAAGAAGCGCGTCGAGTCCCGGAGCTGACCGCATGAGGGTCCTGCTCTTCACCGGCAAGGGCGGGGTCGGCAAGACCACGGCCTCCGCCGCCACAGCTGCCGCTGCCGCGGCCCGCGGCAGCAAGGTGCTCGTGCTGTCCACCGACCCGGCGCACTCGCTCGGCGACGCGCTCGGCGTCCCGCTCGGGGCGACGCCCACCGAGGTGGACACCGGGCTGTACGCGATGCAGGTCGACGCGCAGCGCGCCTTCGAGCGGAGCTGGCGCGAGATCCAGAGCTACCTGAGCTCCATGCTGGAGCGGGCCGGCGTCGACGCGCTGCAGGCCGAGGAGCTCACCGTGCTGCCCGGCGCGGAGGAGGTCCTCGCGCTGCTCGAGGTCACGCGCCAGGCGACCAGCGGCCCGTGGGACCTGGTCGTCGTCGACTGCGCCCCGACCGGCGAGACGCTGCGGCTGCTCGCCCTGCCAGAGGCGCTCACCTGGTACGTCGAGCGCGTCTTCCCGGCGCAGCGTCGTGCCCTGCGCGCAGTCCGCCCGCTGCTCTCGCGCGTCTCCGGCCCGGCGGTCCCGCGCGAGGACGTCTTCGACGCCGTCGAGCGGCTGCACCGCGAGCTGCTCCAGGTGCGCGCCGTGCTCACCGCGCCGACCACCTCCGTCCGGCTCGTGCTCACGCCGGAGGCCGTCGTCGTCGCCGAGGCGCGGCGCACCCTGACGTCGCTGGCGCTGTACGGCTACCGCGTCGACGGGCTGCTCGCGAACCGGGTGTTCCCGCAGTCGCAGGACCCGTTCCTGGCGGGCTGGGCGGCTGCGCAGGCGGCGCAGCTGGAGGCGGTCCGCGCGGACGCGGGCGGCCTGCCGCTGCTCGTCTCGCCCTACCGCGCCGACGAGCCCGTGGGGCTGGCCGCGCTGACCGAGGTCGGGCGCCAGCTGTACGGCGAGGCAGACCCCGCGCCGGTGCCGCAGGACCTGCCGGACCTGCTCGACGTGCGGCCGTCGAGCGATGGCTTCGAGCTGACGATGACCCTGCCGCTCGCCCGTCGGGAGGACCTCGAGCTGACCCGCACCGGCGACGAGCTGGCCATCACCGTGGCCGGCCATCGCCGGGTCCTCGCGCTGCCCAGCGCGCTGCGGCGCTGCACCGTGGCCGACGCCACGCTCCGGAGCGGTCGGCTGGTCGTCCGCTTCGAGCCGGACCCCGACCTGTGGATGCGCTCATGAGCAGCCAGCCGGTGGGCTCGGCCGCGGAGGAGGCCGCGCGCCTGTTCCAGGCCGCGGAGCAGTGGATGCGCACCCGCGCCGGCGGCCACCTCGACGGCCTCGCCACCGGCGCCCCCGAGTGCACCGTCTGCCCGGTCTGCCAGGGGATCGCGGCCGTGCGGGGCGTGCGGCCGGAGACGGTCGAGCACCTGCTCGACGCCGCGGCGTCGTTCGTGGCGGCGCTGAAGACCACCGTGACCGGTGCGGGCGAGACCGACCCGGCGCGCCGCCCGGACGTGCAGCACATCGACGTCCGCGAGGACTGACCCTGTGCTGACGATCGGGGTCGACGTCGGCGGCACGAAGGTCGCCGCCGGGGTGGTGGACGAGGCCGGCACGATCCTGGCCCGCACCCGCAGGCCCACCCCGCCGTCGGCGCTGCCGTCGGACGTGGAGGACGTGATCGCCGCCTGCGTCGACGAGCTGCGCGAGGGGCGCGAGGTCGAGGCCGTCGGCATCGGCGCGGCCGGCTTCATCGACGCCGACCGGGCACGGGTGCTGACCTCGCCGAACCTGCCGCACTGGAAGGACGAGCCGCTGCGCGACGCCGTCCAGGCGCGCATCGGCCTGCCGGTCGTGGTCGAGAACGACGCCAACGCCGCCGCGTGGGCCGAGCACCGGTTCGGCGCCGGCGCGGGGGAGCCCGACCTGGTGGTGATCACTGTCGGCACCGGAATTGGCGGCGGCATCGTGCTCGGCGGGCAGCTGTACCGCGGCCGCTTCGGCATCGGCGCCGAGTTCGGCCACCTGCAGGTCGTGCGGGGCGGCCGGCGCTGCGGGTGCGGCCAGCGCGGCTGCTGGGAGCAGTACTGCTCCGGCCGCGCGCTGCTGCGCGAGGCCCGCGAGATCGCGGACGTCCGGCGGGCGTACGGCTCCCGGCTGCTCGAGCTCGGCGGCGGGAGGCCCGACGGGATCGAGGCGCTCGAGGTGACGAAGGCGGCGCAGGAGGGCGACCCGGCGGCGGTCGAGTGCTTCGAGGTGATCGGCTCGTGGCTGGGGCAGGGGCTGGCCGACCTCGCCGCGGTGCTGGACCCCGGGGCGTTCGTCGTCGGGGGCGGCGTGGCGGACGCGGGCGAGCTGCTGCTGGCGCCCGCGCGCAGGGTCTTCCAGGAGCGGCTGACCGGGACCGGGCAGCGGCCGCACGCCGAGGTGCGCGCGGCGGCGCTCGGCAACGACGCGGGTCTGGTCGGAGCCGCCGACCTGGCACGGCAGCGCTGACGGCGGTGTCCGAAATGGCCCTTTCGGGCCATGGTGCATGCGGCCGTTCGGCCGCAGAGTCTTCCCATGACCTCCCCCACGACGCCGACCACGACCACCACGACGCGCGCCTGCTGCCGCCGTCCGATGTCGAGCATCGAGGTGACGACGCGCGGCACCACGCTGGTGCTGCACAGCTGCACCGCGTGCGGCCGCCACGTCTGGGAGAAGGACGGCCAGACCGCCGACCGCGCGGAGCTGCTGGACGGCGTGAAGACCTTCCTCGAGCAGCCCCGCGTGCCGACCCCGCGCCGCTCGTCCAAGAAGGCCTGACCCTCCGGGTCGTCAGCTGGAACGTCCGGTCGCTACGCGACGACGCCTCGGGGGTGGCGTCGTACCTCGCGGAGCTCGCGCCGGACGTGGCCCTGGTGCAGGAAGCGCCTCGGCTGCTCGGCTCCCGCCTGGCGAACCGCCGGCTCGCCCGCCGCGCAGGACTCGTCCGCGCCGTCGGGGGAGCGTCCGCCGCCGGCAACCTGCTGCTGCTCTCGCCGCGGGTGCGGCTCGTGGAGGCCTACGCCGTACGGATGCCGCGCCGGCCGCGGCTGCACCGCCGGGGCGTCGTGCTCGGGGTGGTCGAGCTCGCCGGTGCGCGGCTCGCCGTCGCCGGGACGCACCTGGACCTGGACGCCGCCGCGCGGCTGGACAGCGCGCGCCGGGTGAGGGCGGCGCTGCCGGACCTCCACCCGCTGGTGCTCGGCGCGGACGTGAACGAGGAGCCAGGCGGTCCGGCATGGAGAGCGCTGGCGGCGGGGCTGGTCGACGCCGCGGCCGACTCCGGCCCGACGTTCCCGCTGCGCGAGCCGCGGCGCCGGATCGACGTGCTGCTCGTCGACCCGCGCCTGGAGGTCGCCGACGTACGGGTGCCGCGACCCGGACCCGTGACCGACCACCTGCCGGTGGCGGTGGACCTGGTGTGGCCGCCTAGCCCGTCGTGAAGCCGGGCACCAGCTCGCGGGCCAGTCCTTCGAGGAACAGCCCGATGTCGGTCACGATCCCGATGGCCTGCGAAGAACCGCGGTCGGCCAGCTTGGTCACCGTGGCCGGGTTGATGTCCACGCTCACCAGCGGGATCGACGCCGGCAGGATGTTGCCGGTCGCGATGGAGTGCAGCATCGTCGCCACCATGATCGCGAAGCCGACGCCGGGGAGCTCGGCGCGCATCGCGCGCTGACCGACGATGACGTCGGTGTAGACGTCCGGCAGCGGACCGTCGTCGCGCACGGAGCCGACCAGCACGAACCGCTTGCCGTTCTTCACCATCGCGTGCATCACGCCGCTCTTCAGCACGCCCTGGTCGACGGCCGCGGCGATGGAGCCGGCCTTGCGGATCTGGTTGATGGCCCGGATGTGGTGCTCGTGGCCGTGCTCGACGCCCTTGCCGGCTGCGAGGTCGACGCCGAGCGAGGTGCCGTACAGCGACGCCTCGATGTCGTGCGTCGCCAGGGCGTTGCCGGCGAAGATCACGTCGACGTAGCCGGCCTCGACCAGCGCCACCATCGCCGGGGCGGCGCCGGTGTGCACGACGGCCGGCCCAGCGACCCAGAGCACCTTGCCGCCCTCGGCCTTGACCTCGCGCATCTGCTGGGCGATCTGTCGCAGCAGCAGCGACTGCGGCTTCTCGCTCGACACCGCTGAGGCCATGAACTCGAAGCTGCCCTCGGTCGTGCTGTGCTCGCGCAGCGGCAGCACCACCTTGACCCCGCCCGCTCCGCAGACGACCGACTGCCCGGCCTTGACGTCGCTCACCGGGATCGTGCGGACGCGGCCGCCCTCGACGAGCAGTCCGCAGTCCATCTCCGGCTGCTCGACCGGCACCCAGGTGGTGCCGAGGCGGACCACGGTCTCCAGGTTGGTCGTGGAGTAGAAGTCCTCGGGGAAGACGCCGTCCTGCTCGACCTCGCGCAGGACCGCCTCACCCGGGTCCACCTGGTTGACGCCGTGCGCCTGCAGGCGCATGAGCAGGCGGGCCAGCGACTCGTCGTCGCCGGCGGACACGACGATGCGGGCGTACGACTCGTCCTCGTGGGCCTTGCCGACGTCGAGCCGGTCGATGCGGTAGTCGCCGCCGTACGCCAGCACGTCGTCCAGCACCTTGGCCAGGACGCCGCTGTCCATCAGGTGCCCTCGGGTCTCGAGGACCTCGCTCGCTGTCACACCGTTCCTCTCGTCGCTCGCTCCGGAAGCGCCCGGCACGCCCGCTCCTTCGTCGCGGGGCACCGAGCACATCCTCCGCTCGCAGGTTCCCTCATACGACTGCTCCGTCGTCTGGTCCGCTGTCGGTCGGCGGAGCATCGCGCATCAGGTAGATCAGCGCCGCCGACCCGGCGAGCACCAGCGTGACGCCGAAGAAGAACACCCCGGCCGGCGACAGCTGGAAGGCATCCACGATCGACGGCACGAACAGCAGCGCGATGCCCAGCAGCACGGCCGCCACGGCGCCGATCTTCTGCGGCGCGAGCCGGGGGACCGGCGGCGGGGGCGGCGGGACGTAGTGGCCGTCGTCCTCCAGCGCCTCCGGCTCCACCCAGTCCGGCAGCGCGTCGTCCGGCTCGTCGGTACGACGGCGACGGCGCGGAAAGCCCTCGTCCGCGGAGCGCTCGGGCCGGTCCGGGAACAGGCGCCGACCCTCGGGCTCGACGTCCTCGGAGACCGGCCACGGGGGGACGGGGGAGGAGGTGTCGCGGCCGTAGCCCTCGACGATGCGGCGGAACTCCTCGTCCGGGTCGACCGACGGCTTCGCGGGCAGGACGGGCGGCGGCAGCACGCGTCGTGCGGCGCTGCGCGGGACCGGGTGCACCAGCCCGTGGGCCGTGGCGCCCGGCTCCTGCTCGGCGAGCAGGGTCGTGAGGTCCGCGACCTCGGCCCCGACCACCTCGCGCGCGGTCTCGGCCCGCTCGGGGTCCACCCACAGCCGGTCCAGCGGCCGCTCAGGATGGGTGGCGGCACGGGTGAAGGTGTTGGAGCCGAGGGCCGGTTCGACGTACGCCGCGACACCCGCCTCCGCCAGCTTGCTCAGCAGCGCCTCGGACAGCCGCGGGTCGACGTCGACCAGAGCGCCCCAGTCCGCGGACTGCAGGCCGTTGTCACGGCGCCCTTCCACCTCAGCTCGCAGCGGCAGGCGCGTGCGTGCGGACGAACTCCAGGCTGCCCTCGAAGATCGTCGGCGCGTCGTTGTCGAGCGTCGCCACGTGGTAGCTGTCCTCGAGCACGCGCTCCTCGACGGTGCCGCCCGCGAGGCCCTGCAGCAGGACGCGGCCGCTGATCGGCTCGACGACGTGGTCGACGCTGCTGCGGTAGACGAGCACCGGGCAGGTGATCTTGTGCAGGTCGGCGCGCACGACCGGCCAGGCCTTCTGCAGCGACACGAGCGCCTTGAGCGGCACCTTGTCGTACGCCAGCTCCTCGACGCCGGGCTTCTTGACGTCGCTGCCGATGCCGGGCATCGACGGCAGCACCTTGGAGATCAGCGGCGCGAGCTTGACGTCCTTGCGCTCGCTGGCCAGCGAGGCGTTCACGACGACGATCCCGGCGACCTCGTCGGGCCGGAGCTCGGCCAGCCGCAGCGTCAGCGTCCCGCCCATCGACAGGCCCATCACGAAGACCGAGTCGCAGCGCGCCCGCAGGTCCGTGAACGCCCGCTCCAGCTCGCCGTACCAGTCGCTGAAGCGCGTCGCGTTCATGTCCTGCCAGCGGGTCCCGTGGCCGGGCAGCCGCGGCGCGCTGACGGTCAGTCCAGCCGCGGCGAGGTGCTCGGCCCACGGCCGCATGCTCTGCGTGGTGCCGGTGAAGCCGTGCGACAGCAGCACGCCGACCGGGCCGCCGGGGAGGTCGATCGGCTCGGCCCCGGGCAGGACGCCGCCCGTGTACGGAGGGGTGGGCACGTCGGCTCCTGAGGTTGCGCGGGGGGAGTGAACATCGTCGCACGGCACCGGGGCAGGAGTGGCGGGAGCGACGGCGAACGCCCGTTGCAGCCGCTCCCACAACGCCCGTAGGGTGCGGGTCCGGGCGACGAGGACGAAGGAGGACGGCGTGGGCTACTGGCTGGTCAAGGCCGTCCTCGCGCCCCTGCTCCGCCTGTTCTTCCGCCCGTACGTCACCGGCGCCGAGAACCTGCCCGAGGAGGGCGCGGCGATCCTGGCCGGCAACCACACGACCTTCCTCGACAACTTCATGATCCCGCTGGTCGTGCCGCGCCGGGTGACGTTCCTGGCCAAGAGCGACTACTTCACCGGGCGCGGTCCGAAGGGCTTCCTGCAGCGGCAGTTCTTCGGCGGCGTCGGCATGATTCCGATCGACCGCTCGGGCGGCAAGGCCAGCGAGGCGGCCCTGCGCACCGGGCTGAAGGTGCTTCAGGACGGCGAGCTGCTCGGCCTCTACCCCGAGGGCACCCGGTCGCCGGACGGCCGGCTCTACCGCGGCAAGACCGGCGTCGCTCGCATGGCGCTGGAGTCCGGGGTCCCGGTGATCCCGGTCGGCCTGATCGGCATGACCGACATCCAGCCGGGTGGCGGCGGCATGCCCAAGCTCGGCCGCCGGGTCGAGGTGCGCATCGGCAAGCCGCTGGACTTCACCCGCTACGCCGGCATGGAGGGCGACCGCTTCGTGCTGCGCTCCATCACCGACGAGATCATGTACGAGCTGATGGTGCTGTCCGGCCAGGAGTACGTCGACACCTACGCGACCAAGGCCAAGGCCGATATCGAGGACGCCCGCAACGCCGCCCGCGAGTCCCTCGTCAGCGACGCACCCGTCGCCACCCACCGCCGCGCCAGCTAGCCGGGCGGGCCGGTGCGGCTGGACACCGCCCTGTGGCGGGCCATCGCGGTCTACCGGCTCGCGGCACTGCTGTACGCCGCCGTGTCCATGGCCGTCTACACCGACACGTACGCCAGGCCGCTGCTCGGTTGGGCGGTCCTGGCCGGCATGGCGGTCTGGACGGGGCTCGCGGCCTACCTCTACGGCGACCCCCGCCGCCGCGGCTGGTCGCTGCTGGTCGCCGACCTGGGGCTGACGGTCGCCGCCCTGATGTCGTCGGTGCTCGTGATGACGGCCCGCCGGATCGAGCAGGGCGACCCGACGCTCACCGTCAGCTGGGCGGCGGCGCCGGTCATCGCCTGGGCGGTGCACCGCGGCTGGGCCGGCGGTGCAGTGGCGGCCGTCGTCGTCGGCGGCGCCGCAGTGGTCGAGCGCGGCGGTGCCTCGCAGGCGACCGTGAACAGCCTGGTGCTGCTGCTCCTGGTCGGCACCGTCGTCGGCTACGTCGTGCAGCTCGCCCGCCGGGCAGAGGTGGCGTACGCGCAGGCCGTCCAGCTGCAGGCCGCCACCGCCGAGCGCGAGCGGCTGTCCCGGTCGGTGCACGACGGGGTGCTGCAGGCGCTCGCGCTGGTGTCCCGGCGCGCCTCCGACCCGGCGCTGGCCGCCGTGGCTGCCGAGCAGGAGACGGCGCTGCGGCGGCTGGTCGCCGGCCCGGCGGTTGCGGTGCCGGCGGGGGAGGCAGACCTTCGGCCGCTGCTCCCCAGCGGCGCGGACCTGCAGGTGGCCTCGCCCGCCTCGCCGGTCCTGCTCCCGGCCGGGGTGGCTGCCGAGCTGGCGGCCGCCGTGGCCGCCGCGGTCGACAACGCGCGCCGACACGGCGGCGGCAGCGCCTGGCTGCTCGTGGAGGACGAGCCGGACGCGGTGACGGTCACCGTCCGCGACGACGGTCCCGGGATCCCGCAGGGGCGGCTCGAGGAGGCGGCCCGCGCCGGCCGCCTTGGCGTGGCGCAGTCCATCCGCGGGCGCGTCGAGGACCTGGGTGGCACGGTCTGCGTCGAGAGCACGCCCGGACAGGGGACGGAGGTGGAGCTGCGTGTGCCCCGCTCCTGACCTGCGCGTCGTGGTCGCCGACGACCACCCGATCTGGCGCGACGCCGTGGAGCGGGACCTCGCCGCTGCCGGCCTCACCGTCGTCGGCGTCGCCGGGGACGGCGAGAAGGCCGTGCGCGTGGTCCGGGCCACGACGCCGGACGTGCTGGTCTGCGACCTGCAGATGCCCGGACTGGACGGCGTCGAGGTCACCCGCGCCGTCGCCGGGCTGACGAAGGTGCTGGTGCTGTCGGCGTCCGGCGAGCAGGCGGACGTGCTCGAGGCGGTCAAGGCAGGTGCGACCGGCTACCTGGTGAAGTCCGCCAGCGCCGCCGAGCTGGTGGACGCGGTACGCCGGACGGCCGCGGGCGACGCCGTCTTCACGCCGGGGCTCGCGGGCCTGGTGCTGGGGGAGTACCGCCGGACCGCGTCGGAGGACGACGCCCCGCGGCTGACACCGCGCGAGACCGAGGTGCTGCGCATGGTCGCCAAGGGACTGACGGCCAAGCAGGTTGCCGAGCGGCTCGGTCTGTCGCACCGCACGGTCGAGAACCACGTGCAGAACACCCTGCAGAAGCTGCAGCTGCACAACCGCGTGCAGCTCGTCCGCTACGCCGTCGAGAAGGGCATCGCCGACTAGCTCGCGCCGGCTACCAGAGCTCGAGCGAGCGGCGGAAGACCTGCGCGACGTCGTCCTCGGTGACCTCGCGCGGAGCGACGGCCAGCAGCCGCTGCTGCTTCATCGTGCCGTCCACCAGGTCGGGCACGTCCGCCTCGCCGAAGCCGACGCCGCCGATGCCGTTGGGGATCCCGATGTCGCGCATCAGCGACATCAGCGCGGCCGGCAGGTGCTCGGCCGGGTCGTCCGGCCGCTCCTCGTGCGGCGCCAGCAGCTCGGCGGCCCGCAGGTGCCGCTCGGGTGCCGCGTCGAAGGTGAAGCGGAAGGCCTCCGGCGCCGTCAGTGACACCGACATCCCGTGCGGCACCAGCGGCTCGTCGCCCGGGTAGTCCGGCGGGTGGTAGCCGCGGACGCGCCCGGCGATCGGGTAGGCATTGGCGTGCGGGAGGTGGACCCCCGCGTTGCCGAAGCCCATGCCGGCGAAGGTCGCAGCCATGGCCATGTCCATCCGCGCCTCGCTGTCGTCGCCGTCGCGGACGGCCTTGCGGAAGGACGTGGCCAGCAGCTGCAGCGCCTTCTCCGACCACATGTCCGCGACCGGGTTCGCGCCGCAGTACGGCACGCGCTGCTCCGCGCTCTTGCGGGCGAAGGCCGTGTACGGCTTGGCGGTGTAGGACTCGAGCGCGTGGCAGAGGATGTCCATGCCACTGGCCGCGGTGACCATCGGCGGCTGCGTGCGGGCCAGCCGCGGGTCGACGACGGCCAGCGTCGGGCGGAGCCGTGCGTGGCTGATGCCGGTCTTCACCTTCAGCGCCAGCACGTCCATCACGCAGATGGTCGTGCTCTCCGACCCGGTGCCCGTCGTCGTCGGCACCGCGACGAGCGGCCGCAGCGGCTGCGTCGGCGCCTTGCCCCGTCCTACGGGCTTGTTGACGTAGTCCATCAGCTCGCCGGGGTTGGTGGTCAGCAGGTTGACCGCCTTCGCGGTGTCGATGCTCGATCCGCCGCCCACCGCGACGAAGGCGTCCCACGGGCCGCTCGCCCGTGCCGCGTCCACGGCCTCCTGCAGGCTGACGTCGGTCGGCTCCACCCGGACCCCGTCCCAGACCTGCGCCTTGATGCCGAAACCGCCGAGGGTGTCGGCGATCCGCTGCGGCCAGCCCGTCGCGGCCACCCCGGCGTCGGTGATGACCAGCACGCGGGACGCGCCGAGCTGGGCGAGGTCGAAGCCGATCTCGTCGGCGGAGCCGACGCCGAACTTCAGGTTCGGCGACCCGTAGGTGAAGACGGTCTCGGTCATCGGGCCTGCTCCCAGCCCTTCGTCCGCTCCACCGCACGCATCCACCGCGCGTGCGAGCCGTCCTCCCGAACACCGGCCGCCGGTTCGAACCGCCGGTCCAGCTGCCACGTGTCTGCCAGCTCCTGGGGGGAGGACCAGACGCCGGTGCCGAGACCGGCGAGGAAGGCCGCGCCGAGCGCGGTCGTCTCCAGCACCTTCGGCCGCTGGACGGGGACCCCGAGCTGGTCGGCCTGCAGCTGGCAGAGCAGGTCGTTGGCCGACGCGCCGCCGTCCACCTGCAGGCTCGGCACCGACAGACCCGCCTCGTCGGTCATGGCGTCCACGACGTCGCGCACCTCGAAGGCGATGGCGTCCAGGGTGGCGCGAGCCAGGTGCGCTCGTGTGGTGCCGCGGGTGATGCCGAAGACGGTGCCGCGGGCGTCGGGGTCCCAGTGCGGCGCGCCGAGGCCGGTCAGCGCCGGCACGAACACGACGCCGTCGCTGTGGGGCACGGTGCGGGCGAGCGACTCCACCTCGGCGGCGCCGCCGATGACCTGCAGCCCGTCGCGCAGCCACTGCACGGCGGCGCCGGTCACGAAGACCGCGCCCTCGAGCGCGTAGACGAGCTCGCCATCCGGCTTCATCCAGGCGACGGTCGTGAGCAGCCGGTCCGACAGCACGGGCGTGTCACCGGTGTTGACCAGCACGAAGGAGCCTGTGCCGTAGGTGCACTTGCTGCGGCCGGCTTCGTAGCAGCCCTGCCCGAACAGCGCGGCCTGCTGGTCGCCGGCGATCCCCGCCACCGGCACGTCCAGCCCGAGGAAGGCCTGCGGGTCGGTCCGCCCGACCTCGCCGTACGAGGGGACGACCTCGGGCAGGGCGCTCACCGGAACGCGGAACAGCTCGCAGAGCTCCTCGCTCCAGCCACCCGCGCGCAGGTCGTAGAGCAGCGTGCGGCTGGCGTTGCTGGCATCGGTGACGAAGCGCTTGCCGCCGGTCAGCCGCGCGACGACGTACGCGTCGACCGTCCCGACGGCGGTCTTGCCCTCCGTGACACCCGCCCAGGACCGCTGGTCGTTCTCGGCCAGCCAGCACAGCTTGGTCGCGGTGAAGTACGGGTCCAGCCGCAGGCCGGTCAGCTCGGCGATGCGCGCCTCCTGGCCGGCGTCCTTGCGGGTCTCGCACAGCGCGGTGGTGCGCCGGTCCTGCCAGACGATCGCGCGGCGGGGGGCCGCCAGCGTGGCCTTGTCCCACAGGACGGCCGTCTCGCGCTGGTCGGTCACACCGATGCAGGTGACGTCCCCCTGCGTCGCCTGCGCGGCGCGGGCAGCGGCGAGCACCGCCTGCCAGATCTCCTCCGGCTCGTGCTCCACCCAGCCCGGCCTGGGGAAGTGCTGCGGGAACTCCTGGTACCCGCGCCGCAGCACGCTGCCGTCCTCCGAGACGACCAGCGCGGTCACCCCGGTGGTGCCGACGTCCAGCGCGAGGACGCTCATGCGGCGGCCGCCTCGCGCAGCTTGACCAGCACCACCACGTCGATCTGCCCCGGCACGTGCCGCTCCTCGTAGTTGGACCAGCCCATCCAGTCGAACAGCCGCGCGTCGAGCGGCAGCGCGTCGTCGTCGTAGCCGAGCCGGCGCAGCAGCCCGTCGACCTCAGCGGTGAGCTCGCCCTCGAGCGGGTGCAGGTCCTCGGGGTTCGGCTTGCCGAAGTAGAGCTCGTGCAGGCTCAGCAGCCGTACCAGCTCGTCGACCGGCGACTCGTGGTCGTCGGCGCGCAGGTCGACCAGCACGTCGCTGCCGCCGCCGTACCCCCCGCCCTCCGTGACCACGAGCAGCGCGGCGCTCTGCCGCCCACGCCGGTCGCCGCCCGCGGCGTCACCCGCCCGCAGCGCGGCCAGCAGCCGGTGCGACAGCTGCTCGTTCTCCCCGCTGGCGAGGAACGCCTCCTCCATCGCCTGCACCACCTGCTCGCCGGCCAGGCAGTTGCCCTGCGCGGTGTAGCCGTGCCCGGAGCGGCTGCCGGCCCACGAGATGCACTCGGCGCCGGTGAAGGCGGCGCCCGCACCGGCGGCGTCCACGACCCCGAGCTGGCGCTGCTCGCGGAGCTCGTCCGCGCCGGTCAGCCGGTCGACGACCTCCTGCGCGGGCACCCCTTCAGCGAGCAGCGCGAGGCCGTCCGGCAGGTAGTGCAGGTTGACGAACGACTGCGTCGCGACGGCGCCGACGCCCGCGCGGGCGGCCGGGACCACGGCACCTGCGGCGAGGAACTTGCTCGCCACCGCCACGCCCCACTGCGTCCCGTCGGCGCTGCGCGCCACGATCGAGAAGGTCATGGCCGGACGCTAGTCGTCCGCGCGGCGCCGGTCCTCCAGGGGCGTCGGCTGGACGCTCCGGCTCGGGAACTCCTCGAGCGGCCCGCGTTCGGTGGCGTCCCAGTCCGGGAAGGTGAGGTCGGTCTGCAGGTAGAGCGACAGCAGCTCGGCGACGTGCTTGATGCCGTCGAGGTGGGTGCGCTCGTGCCCGTGCGAGGAGTCGACGCCGAAGCCGACGAGCGCGGTGCGCATCTCCAGCCCGGCCTCGACGGCGCTGGCCGCGTCGGAGCGGTAGAAGCGGAACGTGTCGCGACGGTGCGGGACCCCGTGCTCCTCGCACAGCGCGATGAGCCTGCGGCTGAAGTGGTAGTCGAAGGGCCCTGTGCTGTCGAGCATCGCGATGTTCGCGCACTCCTCGCGCGACTGCTGCCCGGGGGCCACGACGGCGTTGTCCACCGCGATCATCTCGGAGACGTCGGTGTCCAGGCCGTGCGTCGCGCCGTGCCCGACCTCCTCGGCGATGGTGACGAGCAGGTGGGCGCTCACCAAGGGCGCGACCTTCGCGTCGATGAGCGACTTGAAGGCGCCTAACGCCGCGGCGATGCCCGCCTTGTCGTCCAGGTGCCGGCTCTTCACGAACCCCGACGGGGTGAGCGTCGGGTTCGCGTCCAGCGCGACGAAGTCGCCCACCTGGATGCCCAGCGCCATGAGGCTGAGCGCGTCGTCGATCGGCTCGTCGACGCGGACCTCGACCAGGGGCCAGCCGACGCCCTGGGTGTCGACCTCGTCGCCGTACTGGTGACCGCTGCTCTTGAGCGGCAGGATCGTCCCGGTGTAGGTCTTGTCGGCGTCGGTGAAGATCGTGACGTGCGCGCCCTCGGCGAAGCGCGCGGAGTGCGTGCCCAGCTGCGTGACCTCGAGCCGGCCGTTGTCCTTGAGCCGGGTCACCATGCAGCCGATCGTGTCGGCGTGCACGACGATCGCCCGGTCGGGGCGGGTCCGCCGGCCGGGGAGCGTGGCGTTGAGCAGCCCGCGTCGCGTGACGGTGAGGTCCATGCCGAGGTCCATCAGCAGCTCGCCGACGTACTGCACGACCTCGTCGGTGCGCCCGGTCGGGCTCGGCGTGCGGAGCAGGTGGATGAGGACGTCCTGCACGTACTCCATGTCGATCGGCAGCTTCCGCACGACCGCCGTGCTCACACCACCTGGCGGCTGGCTCACACGCCGCTCGCGAGCGCCGACGTCTCCGGGAACAGCAGGTCCACGAACCGCTGGGCGGTCGGCTGGGGCTCGTGGTTGGCCAGGCCCGGCCGCTCGTTGGCCTCGATGAGGACGTGCTCGGGGCCGGACACGTCCGGGACGAGGAAGTCCAGGCCGGTCACCGGGATGTCGAGGGCGCGGCTCGCCGCGACGGCGGCCGTCACGAGGGCGGGGTGCAGCTGGTCGGTCACATCGTGGATCGTGCCACCTGTGTGCAGGTTGGCGGTGCGCCGCACCTCCAGCTCCTCGCCGACGGGGAGCACGTCGTCCAGCTGGTGACCGTGTGCGCGCACTGTGGCGGTGGTGGCGTCGTCCATCGGGATCCGTGACTCGCCGCCGGTGGCGGCGGCCCGCCTGCGGCTCTGCGCCGCGATGAGGTCGCGCACGGTGCTGCGCCCGTCGCCGATGATGGACGCCGGCTTGCGCACCGCGGCGGCGACGACCTCGTGCCCGATGACGACGACGCGCAGGTCCTGGCCGGGGACCAGCTGCTCCAGCAGGACCTGCGGGCAGTGCTGGCGTGCGAGCGCGACGGCCGGCGCGAGCTCCGACGGATCCGTCACGCCCACCGTGATGCCCTTGCCCTGCTCGCCGCGGGCGGGCTTGACGACCAGCTCGCCCACCTCGGCCAAGAACTGCAGGTCCCCGTCATCCCCGGTCGCCGTCCGGCCGCGGGGGACGGCGAGGCCGGCCTGCTCGGCGACCCGCCGCGTCACCCGCTTGTCGTCGCACCGGGACATGGCCACCGCGCTGGTGAGCTCGGACAGCGATTCCCGCGTGACGATGCTGCGCCCGGCGTGGGTGAGCCGCAGCTCACCCCACTCGCTGTCGAGGACCTCGACGTTGATGCCGCGGCGACGGGCCTCGTCGGCGATGATCCGCGCGTACGGGTTCAGCCGGCGGTACTCCTCCGACGGAGCCGCGACGAAGAGTCGCTCGTTGATGGTGTTCTTGCGCTTGAGCGCCAGGACGGGCACCCGTACGAAGCCGACGCGCTCGTACAGGGTGATGGCCTTGCGGTTGTCGTGCAGCACGGACAGGTCGACGTAGGCGCGGCCCCGGCCGGCGAAGTGCTCGGCGAGCGCGCGCGTCAGGTGCTCCCCGACGCCCGCGAGCCTGCTCTGCGGGTCGACGGCCAGGCACCAGAGGCTGGTGCCTCCCTCGGGGTCCCCGAACGCGGCGACGTGGTCGACGCCGGTGACGGTCCCGATGATGCGGCCGGTGCCGGGCTCCTCCGCGACGAGGTAGGTGAAGACCGGGTCCTCGGCGTTGGCCAGCACCAGCGCCGGGTCGGCCCGCAGCATCCCGGCTGTCGCGTACACCGCGTTGACCGCGTCGACGTCCTGCGGCCCGCGCAGCGGCCGGACGATCGCGCAGCTGGTCCGTCCCGGCGCGTACTCGGCGAGGTCCAGCCGGTAGGTGTGCGACGGGTCGAGGAACAGCTCGTTCGGGGCCTGGGCGACCAGGACATGCGGTTCGCGCGGGTAGATGCAGATGTCCCGGTGACCGCTGGCCTCACCGCGCAGCGCGGCCCGCAGGCGCTCGAAGGAGGTGAACGTCTGACCGAAGTCGATGCGCCCCCAGCCGCAGTCGAGCACGACGTCGGCCTCGACCCCCTCCGGCAGGTCTGCGGACAGGCGGTGCCAGCGCGTGCTGAAGTCGCCTGCTGCGTGGGGCTCCACGGTCAGAGGTCCCGGCCCTGCAGCCACATCTCGAGCAGGGCCAGCTGCCACAGCGGGTTGCCGCCGAGCGGTGTGAGGCTGGCGTTCGGGTCGGCCAGCATCCGGTCGACCACCTCCGGCCGGAAAAGGCCGCGCTCCTTGGCCGCCGGCGCGGTGAGGGCGTCGTGCACGCGGTCGAGGAAGCCGCCCTCGAGGTGGGTCAGTGCCGGCACTGGGAAGTAGCCCTTGGGCCGGTCGATGACCTCGCTGGGGATGACCCGGCGGGCGGCCTGCTTGAGCACGCCCTTGCCTCCCTGCGCGGTCTTCAGCTCCGGGGGGCAGAGCGCGGCCAGCTCGACCAGCTCGTGGTCCAGGAACGGGACGCGCGCCTCGAGGCCGAACGACATCGTCGTGTTGTCGACCCGCTTCACCGGGTCGTCCACCAGCATGATCTCGGTGTCGAGGCGCAAGGCCTTGTCCAGCGGGGAGTCGGCGCCCTCGCGGGCGAAGTGCTCCTCCACGAAGCGCCGGCTCTCGTCGCGCTCGGCGTGCCACTCCTGCTGCAGCAGCGCCCGCACTCCGACGTCATCGCGGTCGAAGAACGCCTTCTCGTACGTCTCGAGCGGGTCCTTGGTGTCGAGCATCGGCGGGTACCAGTGGTAGCCGGCGAAGACCTCGTCCGCCCCCTGGCCGGACTGCACGACCTTGACGTGCTTGGAGACCTCTTCGCTCAGCAGGTAGAAGGCGACGACGTCGTGGCTGACCATCGGCTCGCTCATCGCGCCGACTGCGCGGTCGAGCGCGGGGAGCACCCGGTCCGGGGTGACGAGCATCTTCATGTGGTGGGTGTCGAAGCGCTCGGCGATGAGGTCGCTGTAGACGAACTCGTCGCCGCTGCGGCCGCCGACGGCCTCGAAGCCGATGCTGAACGTGCGCAGGCCGTGCTGGCCCTGCTCGGCGAGAAGGCCGACGACCAGGCTGCTGTCGACGCCGCCGGACAGCAGCACTCCGACCTCGACGTCGGACACCATGCGGCGCTTCACCGAGAGGCGGAGTGCGTCGAGGACGGCCTCCTCCCAGTCGGTGGCGCTCCAGTCCTTCTTGCTCTCGTCGCGGACGTACGGCGGCGACCAGTAGCGGTGCTCGCGGCTGGTGCCGTCCGGCTCGATGACGCGGACGGTGGCCGGCGGCAGCTTGCGGACGCCCTGCAGGATCGTGTGCGGCGCAGGGACCACCGAGTGGAACGACAGGTAGTGGTGCAGCGCGACCCGGTCGATGCTCGTGTCGACGCCGCCGCCCGCGAGCAGCGCCTGCAACGTGCTGGCGAAGCGGAGCGCACCCGGCACCTCGGCGAGGTAGAGCGGCTTGATGCCGAGGCGGTCGCGGGCCATCAGCACCCGGCCGCTGTCGCGCTCGACGATGACGACCGCGAACATCCCGAGCAGCCGGTCGACGAAGGACTCGCCCCACTGCGCGTACGCCTTGAGGATGACCTCGGTGTCGCCGTGGCTGAAGAACCGGTGGCCCAGGCCCTCGAGCTCCTCGCGCAGCTGCGGGTAGTTGTAGATCATCCCGTTGAAGACGGCGGTGAGGCCGAGCTGGCTGTCGACCATCGGCTGGGCGGCGTGCTCGGTGAGGTCGATGACCTTCAGCCGCCGGTGCCCCAGCGCGACGCCGCCGGCGGACCAGACCCCCGTGCCGTCCGGCCCCCGGTCGTCCATCGTGGAGGTCATCCGCGCCACTGCTGCGACGTCGGCCGCCTTGCCGTCGCGGCGGACCTCGCCGCTGAGCCCGCACACGTGGAGCCCCCCTCGTATCGACTGCCCGTGATCGTTCTCGCTGGTGGCGGGCCTAAACGCGCCTGCGGGCACACTCGAGCCTCATGAGGATCTGGTACGACGCGGAGTTCTCGACGACGGCGCCCACCGTGGAGCTGATCTCGCTCGGGGCAGTGGCGGAGGACGGTCGCGAGTTCTACGGCGTCTCCACGGAGTTCGACCCGTCGGCGGCGCACCCGTGGGTCGTGACGAACGTGCTCCCGCAGCTGCCTGCTCATGGCGATCCGGCGTGGATGTCGCGTCCTGCGCTGCGAGAGTCGCTGCTGGAGTTCCTTGGACCGGAGCCGGTGCTGTGGGCCTGGTACGGCGCGTACGACCACGTGGCGCTGTGCCAGCTCTGGGGCTCGATGCCGGAGCTGCCGCGGGCGATCCCGCGCTTCACCCTGGACGTGCGGCAGCTGTGGGAGCACCTCGGCCGTCCGCCGCTGCCTGCGCAGGCGTCCGGGCTGCACCACGCGCTGGACGACGCGCGGCACGTGCGGGTGCGGTGGGAGGCGCTGGCGGAGAAGGCCTACCGGCTCGGGCTCGAGGTCTGAGGCCGGCAGGTCAGGAGCAGCAGCGCGTGCTCGACGTGGTCGGGCAGCGAGTGCGCGAAGCGACGCCGGATCGCGTCCGTGCTCGCCTCGGGGTGGCTCCGGGTGACGTGGTGCCAGGCCTGCTCCCGGTCCTCCAGCGGCTCCTTCGTGCGTACGTCGACGACCTGCTCGACCAGGAGGCCGCTCTGCTGGGCCAGGCGCGCCGCGGCCTCCCGCGTGCCGCTGTCCGCGAAGGGGTCCGGCAGGGTGAGGCCTTCCTGCTCGGCCGCCTCCCGCAGCGCACGTCCGGTGCTCCAGCCGTGGGCGGCCCAGGTCGTGAAGACGATCCGGCCGTCGGGGCGGCAGACGCGCGCGGCCTCCCGCAGGGCCTGCTCCGGCCGGGCGAAAAGGTGCAGCGCCGTGACGCAGGTGACCAGGTCGACGCTCTCCCTCCGCAGAGGCAGGTGGTGCGCGTCGGCCCGGACCACGCGCAGTCGCGGCTCCTGGCTGCGGGCCTGCCGCAGCATCCCGGGGGAGGCGTCCACCACGATCGCGGTGATGCCATGGGGAAGAGCGGCTCGCGCCACGAGTCCGGTCCCGCCTGCGAGGTCCAGCAGCGTCTGCCCCTGCTGCGGTCGCGCCGCCGCGACCGCTCTCGCCGCGACGAGCTGGTGCATGCGGCTGCGGTCGTAGGCCGCGGCTCGCGCGTCGAACGCGGCGACGGTCTCGGCCAGCGGCGGCACCGTCACCCGGCCAGGAAGTCCTTCGCCAGCCGCTTCGGCGCCCGCGCCAGCCAGGCGTCCGTCACCAGCTCGGCCAGCTCGTCCGTGCTGATGGCGTCCAGCCGGACCAGCACCGCCGGGTAGCCGTCGAAGTGCGAGGTCGTGAAGAAGACGTCCGGCTGCGCGGCGACCAGTGCCTGCTTCACGCCCTCGTCCGCCACCCCCGCCCCGAGCACCGGCCCGTCGGGTGCCGTCTCGCCCAGCTCCTCGACGTCCTTGGCTCGCAGCGGCCGCTCCCACACGAAGGCCTTGTCCTTCACGGTCCAGGACGGCGCCCCGCCGTACGAGGCTCGCTCAGCGGTCTCGGGCAGCCCGAGCGCGAGCCGACGCACGTCCTGCCAGGTGGCCATGGACGGACGCTATCGACGTGCGGGCTCAGGCGTCGAGGTCTGGCAGCTGCGCGCCGGGTGGGATCTGGGGCGGGATGGTGCGCTGGGGCTTGCGCTTGTAGACGCCGCGGGTGGGGCTGGTCCAGGTGATGGTGCCGTCGGGTTCGAGGTGGCTGTTCCAGCCGTTCTGCTTGGCGCGGTGCCAGCGTCTTGTGAGGTTCTGCAGGTTGGGGCCGTCGGTGGGGCCGAGCGGCCAGGGGGTGCGGTGGTCGCGGTCGGTGCGGCCTGCGGGGGTGCTGTCGCCGGGGAAGGTGCTGGTGACGTCGCGGAGGTCGACGAGGCGGCCGAGGGCTTGGCTGGGGACGTAGCCGTCGGTGTGCAGGTCCGGGATGGTGCCGGTGCTGGTGGCCATGCGGAGCAGCGCGCCCCGGAGTGCTCGTGCCCGTGCTGTGCTGCCGGCGGCCACGTCGGCGGCGGCGTCGTCCGTTGTCGTGCTGCTGCTTCCGGCGCCCTGCCAGGTCTTGCGGCGGATGGGTTGCTCGACGGCCAGGACCTCGCCGGTGGTGGCGTCGACGCAGGCACGGACGAGGTCGGCTTGTGGGAGCAGGGCTCGGGCCTGGTCGGCGCCGATGGGGCCGTAGCCGGCCAGCACCGCAGGGTGGTCCGACAGGCCGAGCGCGACGGCGACGGGCATCCGGACGTCGACGGACCAGACCCCGGCGCGGCTGAGGGCGTGCAGGTCGACGGCCTTCTCGACCGGGCACTCCAGCACCGCCTGCACGCCCACGCGGTCGCAGCCCAGCGCGTGCAGGAGCGCGGCGACGTCCTTCTGCCCGCTGGTGAGGTCCGGGTCGTCGAAGGTCATGGCGGTGGCGCGGCCGCGGATGCAGGCCAGCGCAGTCGCGACGTCGGTGGCGGGGGCGTGCAGCACCAGCTGCGCCATCCCGTCCACCCCGGGACGCATCCGGACGCCGGTGTCCCGCTTCGCGGCTTCGTGCCGCTTCCGGGCGGCGTAGGCGTCCACGATGATCGCGGCGCGCTTGACCGCCGCGCGCAGCTCACCGGGTGTCAGCTCCACCGGCCCGGTGGTGTCGAAGCCGAGGACCTGGTCCAGGACGAGGGCGGCGTGCGGCGGGGCGAGGTGCTCGATCTCGTCCAGCACCGCCAG
>JAOPWK010000320.1 GCA_025965735.1 Frankiales bacterium | reverse complement strand
GGCCTGCGCGCCACGATCGACTGGTACCGCGAGAACGAGGCGTGGTGGCGCTCGCAGAAGGCCGCCACCGAGGCCAAGTACGCGAAGGTCGGCCAGTAGGTGGCCGTTCCGAAGCAGGACACCTTCGCGTTCCTCGTCACCGGCATGGGCGGGCAGCTGTCGACGGACTTCGTCGACGTCGCCCGGCCGCTCGGGCAGACGGTCTTCTGCAAGGGCCGGACGATCGACGACCTCGACATCACCGACCCGTTCGCGGTGAAGGACACCGTCGCCGAGTGGTGCCGGGTCGTCCGCTCCGACAGCCCGTCGCACAAGGTCGTCGTCATCAACGCGGCGGCCTACACGGCCGTCGACGCTGCCGAGTCCGACGAGGACACGGCGTACGCGGTGAACGCGACCGCTCCCGCGCTCCTCGCGCAGGCGTGCGCCGCCAACGGCGCGAAGCTCGTGCACGTCTCGACCGACTACGTCTTCCCCGGCGACCGGGTCGGCGGCCCGCCGTACGACGTGGACGACGAGCCGGGTCCGGTCGGCGCGTACGGCCGCACGAAGCTGGCCGGCGAGCGGGCCGTGCGCGAGCTGCTGCCGCACGCGTCCTGGGTCGTGCGGACCGCCTGGGTCTACGGCGTGACCGGCCACAACTTCGTCAAGACGATGGCCCGGCTCGAGCGCGAGCGGGAGACGCTGAACGTCGTGGCGGACCAGCACGGCTCGCCCACCTGGAGCCGCGACCTGGCCAAGGCGCTGTGGGCGCTGGCGCGCGAGGACGCCCCGGCCGGGACCTACCACTGCACCGGCGGCGGCCAGACGACCTGGCACGGCTTCGCGCAGGCGGTGTTCGAGGAGCTGGGGGCGGACCCGGCGCGGGTGCAGCCGACGACCACCGACGCGTACCCGACGCCGGCGAAGCGGCCGGCGTACAGCGTGCTGTCGCCGCGGGCGTGGGAGCAGGCGGGCCTTCCGGCGATGCCGCCGTGGCGGGACGCGCTGCACGAGGCCTTCCGGCTGTACGACACCGCGTTCAAGCCTTAACGCCAGCCACTCCAGTACCACGGCCGGGAGGCCGATGACGTGGAAGGGGACCGCTTCGGCGTGTCCCCGGACCTGTCGTCTGCTGTGAGGCCACCCCGTGCTGCGCGTCGCCCGCTCCCTGTCCGTCCTGGCCGTGCTGGTGCCCGGCCTGCTCGCGGTCCCGGTGCTCACGCCGGCGGCCTCCGCGGCGCCCGTGCCGGTGCCGCCGGTCGTGCAGGAGCTGAGCGTCGAGGGCGTGGACGAGGCCGCGGCGCAGCAGAGCGCCCCCTCCGGCGTGACCGGCGCCCTGGTGCTGGGGGCCGGTCGCCGCACCGTGCTGCTGACCGACCTGCTCGACACCCGGACCTTCGGGCTCGTCGGCGTCACCTGGGACCACAGCCCCGCCGTCGGCACCGTCCAGGCGTGGGTCCGCACCCGCACGGACGGCAGCTGGTCGGGGTGGCAGGACCTCGGCGGCCTGGCCGACGAGCAGCCCGACCGCGTCTCTCCCGACACCGGCGCGGCGCTCCGCGGCGGCACCTCCCCGCTGTGGGTCGGCTCGGCCGACGGCATCCAGGCCCGAGTGGACGTGCTGTCCGGCCCGGACCCGAAGGGGCTCCGCCTCTCGCTCGTCGATCCGGGGGAGTCGCCCGCCGACGGCATCGCCGGGACGACCGGAGCGCTGTCCACCGCTGGGGCCGCCTCGCGTGCACCGGTGGTCCGCACCCGCGCCGACTGGGGCGCCGACGAGTCGCTGCGTCGCGCCTCCCCGTCCTACGCCGGCTCGGTCCGCGCGGTGACGATCCACCACACCGCCAGCGCGAACGACTACTCCGCCGAGGACGTCCCGCGCCTGCTGCGCGGCTTCT
Organism: Frankiales bacterium; assembly: GCA_025965735.1. Taxonomy (GTDB): domain Bacteria; phylum Actinomycetota; class Actinomycetes; order Mycobacteriales; family SCTD01; genus SCTD01. Next base: position 23,041 of record JAOPWK010000320.1, on the reverse strand, counting down.
ACGCGTACCACGTCAAGAGCCAGGGCTGGTCGGACATCGGCTACAACTTCCTCGTCGACCGCTTCGGCACCGTCTGGGAGGGACGCGCCGGCGGCACCAGCCGCGCCGTGATCGGCTCGCACGCCGGCGGCTTCAACACCGGCACCATCGGCATCTCGATGATCGGGACGTACGAGGCGGTCGCGCCGAGCAAGGAGATGCTCGAGTCGGTGTCACAGCTGGTGGCCTGGCGCCTGTCGCAGGCCGGCGTCGACCCGCGCGGCAGCCTCACCATGACCTCCGGCGGCAGCACGAAGTTCACCGCCGGCACGCCGGTCTCGCTCCCCACCGTCTTCGCGCACCGGCAGGTCAGCTCCACCTCCTGCCCCGGCACGCGCGGCTTCGCCGCCATGCCCGCGATCCGCGAGCGGGCAGCCGCTCTCGCGGGCGGCGCCCCGGCCGCTGAGGCAGGCCCGCGGTCCCTCGAGGTCTCCGCGCCGGCGACCGTCGCCGCGGGGACGTCAGTCGCCGTGGACGTCACCGGCGGCACGCCCGGCGCGGCCGTCGAGGTGTGGTTCAACAAGAAGGGGGACGTCGGGTTCACCAAGCGCCGCGACGGCGTCCTGTCCGCGACGGGCACGTACCGCACGACCTACGTCGCCGAGGCCGACCACGCGTTCTTCGCGATCGTCGGCGGCGTCGCCTCGCCGCGGCGCACCACCCGCGTGACCACTGCCCCTGCAGCGACGGCCGGCACCCCCTCCGCCCTGCGCATCCAGGGACCGGTCACCGCCAAGGCCGGGTCCGACGTGCTGCTCACCGCAACCGGCCCAGCCGGCCTCCCCGTCACCGTCTGGTTCCGGCGCCAGGGCGAGCCGACCTTCGTGCAGCGGCGGGCGGGCGTCCTCGACGCGAACGGCACGTACACCACCCGCTACACCGCCGACCTGCCGCACGAGTACTTCGTGAAGAGCGCCACGGTGACGAGCGCCGACGCGACCACCCTCGTCGGAGAGGTCCCGAACGGCCTGGACGTGACGGCACCGGCGGGCGTCGAACCGGGCCGCACCGTCGAGGTCATCGTGCAGGGCACGCCGGGGCAGCAGGTCGAGGTGTGGTTCGCCCGCCGCGGCGAGAGCGCCTACACCCGCCGCCGGGAGGCGCAGCTCGCCCCGGACGGCACGTTCCGCACCACCTTCGTCGCCAACGACGAGTACAGCTACTTCGCCGTCTCCGGCGACCGCACCAGCAAGCGCGTCCGCACCCGCGTGACGAAGCTGCCCGCGCTGGTCGCGGCTCCCGCGCCGAGGCTCGTCGTGACCGCACCGCCGAAGGTCGAGGCCGGCAGCACCGTCGAGGTGGCGGTCGCAGGTCCCGCCGGGGCGCCGGTCCAGCTGTGGTTCCGCCGCCGCGGCGCCGAGACGTGGAGCCGCCTGCGCGAGGGCCGCTTCGACCCGGCCGGCCGCTGGAGCACCGTCTACGCCGGCGTCGACGACCACGAGTACTGGGCGTCCTCCGGGGGCTCCACCTCCCCGGACGGCGCCACCCTGACGATGCCTGTCGTGGCCGGGCCGGCCAGCGCCGCGCTCGGGACCAAGGTCCAGCTCGTCGGACGGGCACGCCCCGGTGACAGCGTCGTCGTGGAGTCCCGCCGCCGCGGAGCGTCGGCCTTCGCGCGCACCACACTGACCGCGGACGGCTCCGGCACGTTCCGCACCTCCTACGCCGCCGACGACGAGTACGAGTACCGACCGCTCGCCGCCACCCGGGTCGGGGCGCTGCGTCGTACGACGGTCGCGCCCACCGTGGCCGGCGCCGCCGCTGTCCGCCGCGGGACTCCCGTGACCGTCGCCGGCACCGCTCGGCCCGGCGCGAAGGTGGAGGTGCTCTTCCGGCGCGACGGCCAGCCGTCGCTGACGGTGGGCGGGCGCCGGGCGCGCGACCTGCCCACCTTCCGGGTGGGACGCACGGTCACCGCAGGCACGGACGGCCGCTGGTCCACGTCCTTCGCCCCGACTGCGCCGCACTCCTGGTACGTGCGCTCGGACGGCAACGCGTCCGCCGTGCGCAGGACGTCTGTCCGCTAGGACACGCTTCGCCCGAGTCCCCGCATTCTCCGGATCCATGGGTGACAGTGGACGGGCACGCCGCGGTGGGGAAGCCGCGGCGGTCCTCGATGCCCGGCCGTCCAGCTGTCTGGAGTCCTTCCCGTGCGCCGCCTGCTCACGTTCCTCCTGTTCGTCGCCGCTCTGTCGACCGTCCTGGTCGCCCTGCCGACCCTCACCACCGCGACGGCGACGCCGCGTCCGGTACCCGCCGGCGTCGAGCGGATCCCGCTCGCCGCGGTCGACGCGGCGTCGCTGCGGACGCTCGGCTCCCTGAAGGTGCGGCCGGCCTACCTGAGCTCGGCGCGGACGACCAGGCCGTTCTCGCTGATGGGCGTCACCTGGGCACCCGATTCCGCGGTCGGCGACGTGGAGGTGCTGCTGCGGCACCGCTCCTCCGGCCGCTGGTCGGACTGGGAGAGCGTCGAGGCCGACAGCGACGACGCCCCCGACGCCGGCAGCCCGGACACCCGCGGCGCCTTCCGCCTGGGCACCGCCCCCATCTGGACCGGACCCTCGGACGGCGTACAGGTACGGGTGAACGCGCTGTCCGGTGCGAAGCCCCGTGACGTGCGGATCGAGCTGGTCGACCCCGGCACCTCCCCGGCGGATGCGCTCGTGGACGGGCCTCGCGACCAGGCGCACTCCGAGGAGCCACGCCCCCAGATCATCACGCGCGCGCAGTGGGGCGCCGACGAGTCGATCCGCCGCGGCAGCCCGTCGTACAACAGCACCGTCAAGGTCGGCTTCGTGCACCACACAGCCAGCAGCAACGACTACACCCGGGAGCAGGCTGCCGCGATGGTCCGCGGCATCTACGCGTACCACGTGAAGAGCAACGGCTGGGCCGACATCGGCTACAACTACCTCGTCGACCGCTACGGCCGGGCGTACGAGGGTCGCGCCGGCGGGCTCGACCGGTTCGTGGTCGGCGCCCACACCGGCGGCTTCAACACCGACAGCTTCGCCGTGTCGCTGCTGGGCGACTTCTCGACGGTGGCGCCGGACACGGCCACGGTGGGGATGCTGACCGACGTGCTCGCCTGGAAGCTCGGCACCGCCTACCGCGACCCGCTCGCCAAGGCCGTGCTCACCTCGCAGGGCGGGGGAACCTCCAAGTACAGCGCCGGCCAGAAGGCGACGTTCGACGTGGTCAGCGGCCACCGCGACGCGGGCAACACCAGCTGTCCCGGCGCGACCACCTACGCGCGCATGGACACCATCCGCCAGCAGGTCGCGCAGAAGCTCGGAGACGGCTTCGTCGACCCGGTGTTCACCGGCGGCAGGGAGCATCCGCGCGGTGCGCGCGGACCCCTGACGGCGACCGCGCGCACGCGCGGCCCGCTCGACTGGACGGCCACCGTCGAGGACGCCGACGGCGCCGTGCTGCGCACGAGTAGCGGCCGCAACGACGGGGGAGGGCCGGTCTCCCTCAGCTGGGACATGACCGACGCGGACGGGCTGTCCGTGCGACCAGGGACGTACGTGATGCGCCTGTCCGGTGCTGGCGACGGCGACCGGGCGCTCCCCTACCAGGCGCGCATCGTCGTCAAGGGCGTGGTTTGCCGCGGCAACCCGCTCGAGCGCGCGCGCTGCAACGCCAAGAAGCGCACCGGCTAGCGGTTAGCCGGGCTTCCGGCAGTGGAAGGTGACGAACTGGTACGCCGGCCGGAAGCCGTGGAGCAGGGCCTGCTCGGCCGTCGCGACGACCGTCATCGTGGACGCGTCCGCGCCGGCCAGCAGGTCCTCGACGTCGCAGTCCGCCCCCTCGTGCGTCCACGGGCAGGTGCCGGCCGCCGCCGCGTCGTACAGCTCCTGGGTGACGAGCGTGTCGCAGGCGAAGCCGTGCGCGCGGATCTTCTCGGCCAGGTCCCACCCGAAGCGGAAGTACACGAAGGTCATGTCGCCGTGGTACTCCGGCTCGTCCGGAACCTTGGTGACCGCCTGCGGGACCGGCACCTGCAGGAGCACGTGACCGCCCGGCTTCATCACGCGGAACAGCTCGGACAGCGCCTGATCGGTGTCGGGCACGTGCTCCAGCACGTGCGGCGTGAGCACCACGTCGAGCGAGGCGTCGGGCAGGTCGATCGCCTGCAGGTCCAGGCGGACGACGCCCCGGTGCATGGACTCGTCGTAGTCGCTGGCCAGGTAGTCCACCCGCTCGGCCATCCGCTCGCGGTAGAGCGAGGGCATCCTCGGTGAGGTCTCCAGGACGCGGGCGCGCGGGTCGTACGGGACCCGCCGGGTCCAGCACCAGTAGAGGTACCGGTCGCGGCTGATGGACCCGCACACCGCGCACAGCCCAGCCTCGCTGTGCTCGACGATCCCGTTGACGACCTCGAAGGCGTGGCCGCGCCAGCCGCAGACGTTGCACTTCCGCTTGCCGGTGAACTGCGTCGTCAACGCGCCCTCGGGCCAGGTCAGCGTGCGGCGGTCCCCGGTGCTGCGCTTCCAGCGCTGCTCGGCCAGTCGCGTGTGCGCCTTGTGCAGCGCCAGGAGGGCGGAGTCTGCCAAGCGCACGCCGTCCCCCACGTCAACCTCGCTGAAGAGCCAGCCTATAGGCAGCGCGGTGGCCCTCCGCGGATGCCGCCCACGTGAAGCGGGCCGCGTGCGCACGTCGTGCGGCGGCGTCACCGGGCTGGTCCAGCACCGCGCGCAGCGCAGCCGCAAAGGCCTCGGCGTCGCCGACGGCGGCGTACGTGGCGTGCTGCCTGCCGACCTCGCGCAGCACCGGCAGGTCGCTCGCGACCACGGGCGTGCCGGCCGCCATCGCCTCCAGCACCGGCAGCCCGAAGCCCTCGTCGCGGCTGGGAAGCACCAGCGCCGAGGCACCCGCGACGACCGGCCGCAGGTCGGCCTCGTCCAGGTAGCCCGGCGTCACGGCCCGGCTCACGTCGACCTGCTCGCCCCAGCCCGGCGGGCCGACCAGGACCAGCGGCGGCGCGTCGGGCAGCAGCCGGTGCGCGGCCAGCAGGGTGCCGACGTCCTTGCGCGGCTCGAGCGTGCCGACGAACAGCACGTACTCGTGCGGCAGCCCGAGGCGCGCCCGCAGCGTGTCGTCCGGCGGCTCGGCCTGCGCCCACTGCGGACCCACGCCGTGCGGGACAGCGACGACCGGGACCTCGGGCGCGTACGCCTCGCGCACCTGGTCCGCGACCGCGTCGCTGGGGGTGACGACGACGGAGGCACGCTGCAGGGAGCGCGGCACCAGCGCGCGGTAGCGGGCGCTGGCCGCGCTCACCGTCTCGGTCATCCGCAGGAACGCCAGGTCGTGCACGGTGACCACGCCGCGCGCCCGGCGCAGCGGAGGCAGTACGAAGTTCGTCGCGTGGAAGACGTCGAGCCACCCCGTGAGCCACTCGGCCGGCGGCAGCTCGCTGCGCGCCCACGCCTCCTGCAGCCCGCGGGCCGGAAGCGGCCTCGACCGCACCTTCACGCCGGGCGGCACCGTCAGGCCGCCGCGACCGCGCAGCGTGAAGGCGGTCGCGACCATCTCGTCCGGCCCGTCGGCCAGCGCCTCCAGCAGCTGCTGGGCGTACCGGCCGATCCCCGTGCGCGCGCCGAGCAGCGGCGTCGCGTCGAACCCGACCCGCATCGCCGTCAACCCAGCAGGTCGTGCTTCGCGGCGATCTCGTGCCACCGGTCGGCGAACGCGTGCTCCCCGAACTGCTGCGCGCGCTGCACGGCCGAGCTCGCGAGCCGCGCCCGCAGCGCCTCGTCTCCGGCGACGCGCGCGGTCAGCGCGATGAGCTGGGCCGGGGTCGTCCACCGGAAGCCGTCGACGCCCTCGCGCACGATCTCCTTCTGACCTGCCTTGTCGATGACGACCGGCACGCACCCGCCGGCCATCGACTCGACGGTCGTCATGCCGAAGTGCTCGCTGCTCCAGGGCGCCTTGCGCTCGTCCTCGCCGTAGCCGGTGGCCGACCAGAAGACCGACGAGGTCGACAGCAGCCGCTCGACCGTCGTCCGCGGGGCGTTGGCGATGACCTCGACCGGCAGCCCTGCGCCGGCCGCCCGCACCTGCGCGAGGTACGGCTTCTGGGAGTCCTCGCAGCCGCCGACGACGTACAGCTTCCAGTCCTTGGGCAGGGCTCCGTTGCGGTGCGCCTGCGCGAAGAACTGCACCATCTCCAGCTGCCGCTTCGCGTGCCCGAGCCCCGGGCTGAAGAAGCGGCCCACGGTCACGATCGCCTTCTCCCGCTCGGCCGCGGGGTGCATGCGGTCGGTCTGGATCGGCGGGAAGAGCACCTCGCTGTCCGTGCCCCACAGCGACCGGATCCAGCTGCGGGTGTACTCGCTGTTGGCCATCACCGTGTCGTAGCTCGCCAGGAAGGACAGGTCGGTGGCATCGCGCAGCAGCCACGGGAAGCGCTGCGCGATGATCTCGCGCGGGCCGTAGTTGCCGCCCTCCATCCGCATCCGCGACACCGCGACGCCGAGCGTGCGGTGGTCGGTGCCTCCGGGGGTGAAGGTCGGCGAGGTGAAGTGCAGCTCGGTCCCGCGGAGGCTGTCCGGGAAGGGCAGCCGGTGCACGACGAAGTCGCTGGTCGCCGTCCACTCGCCGAGCACCTCCCCGTGCTCGTCGCGGATCTGCAGCGGCACCGGCGCGGACAGCCCGGGGCCGCCGAGCTCGAAGCGCAGCGTCCGGTCGATCCCGGGCGGCAGGGCGAGGATGGCGTCGCCGCTGGTCCAGATCCACTGCCGACGGCGGCCGCCCTCCGGCGGGAACCATCCGGTGCCGAACGTCAGGCCGTCCGCCTGCGCGCGCACGTACTTGCCGATGCGGCGGGTGACGGCGCGCCGCCAGGGCGAGAGGTCGGCGTCGAACGGCGTCGGGAAGTAGCAGAGGTAGGCGTTGCGCTGGGCGCGCGGCGCCAGCCGCGACATGTACGACCCGTTCACGAACAGGTCGTACTCCTGGCTGATCGCCGCCATCTCGAGGTCGCCCTTGTCGGGGACGATCCGCAGGTCGACCTTCGACAGGTCGATGCCCAGGTGCGCTCCCAGCTCGTCCTTGTCGACGACCGTGTGGCCGAGCAGGTCGACGGCCACACCGTCCTGCGCCAGCACCACGCCGATCATCGCGGAGTGCCGCTCGCCCCCGCCCTGGCTGTGCCAGAAGCGGTCGTAGACAGCGGCCCTCAGCGGCCGTGCGGCCGTCATCGCGCCGCCACCAGCCACTGCTCGAGGGTCCTGCGCGGGACGTCACGGGCCACGGCGCCCCGCTTGGCCAGCATCGTCGGCAGCAGCCGCAGGAACGACAGCAGCACCTTCAGGCGGATCAGCGTCGGGCGCACGGCCGGCCGGGAGCCGGCGCGCAGCGAGGTGCGCACGGTGCGCAGCGCGATCGAGCCGGTGGTCAGCGGGTAGCGCCCGCACTCGCGCAGCGCGCGTCCGGCGGTGGCGTTCTTGACGAGCATCAGCAGCCGGTTGCGGTCGGTGTGGAACATGAACGTCGGCGACCACTCGACGCTGCTGGCCGCGTGCACGTGGCGTACCACTGCCGTCGGCTCGTACCGGATCTGCCAGCCGGCTGCGCGCAGCCGCCACGACAGGTCGGTGTCCTCGTAGTAGAGGAAGAAGTCGTCGTCGAACCAGTCGAGCTGACGGCCCGCCTCGGTGCGGAAGGCCACGGCGCAGCCGCACAAGGCGAACACCTCCGCCGGCTCGTCGTACTGCCCCGCGTCGACGTCCTGGTAGCCGCGGTCCGCGCCGTAGCCGGACCTGGAGACGACCGAGCCGACGTTGTTCACGACGTCCACCGAGCTGGCGCCGGCGGGCACGGTGAACGACTGCTCGCGCATCGATTCGCTCGCCGGGCAGGTCACGTCGCCGCCGTCCCAGGACAGCTGCACGTCCTTGGCCCGGTCGGCGGCCCAGCGGACCGTCACCTCCCAGGGACCGGTGTCGCTCGGCAGCGGGACGAGCATCTCGCCGCTCGGGCGGGTCCAGAAGAACCGCCCCGCGCCCTCGCCCTCCGGTCCCCAGGTGAGGCGCTCCCAGAGCACCCGCGAGGTGACGTCCTCGCCATCCACGACGACCGCGCCGATCCGCACACCGAGCTCGCGCGGGTCGGCACCGCCGGGTGTGAAGCCCTCCGTCGACAGCTGCAGCGGCAGGAAGCGCGGCGCGAAGACGACCTTGCTGGTGACCGCCGCCAGCCGCTCGTTTCCGGGCGCGTCGAACGGTGCCAGCAGCTGCTCCAGCCAGTCCGGCTCCGGAGTCGCGTCGTTGTTGAGCAGGACGGCGTAGGGCGTGGTGACCTGGCGCAGCGCGGTGTTGTTGCCGCCGGCGAAGCCGAGGTTCTCCGCGTTGCGCAGCAGGCGCACGTGCGGGTACTCGCGCTCCACGAGCGCGACGGAGCCGTCGGTGCTGGCGTTGTCGACGACCCACACGTCGTACGGGAACGGCGCCTGCTGGCGGGTCAGCGCATCCAGGCACGGGCGCAGCCAGCGCTCGCCGTTCCAGTTGACGACGACGACCGTCGTGCGGGAGGGCTCAGACCGCACGGGCGACCACGTAGACCTCGTTCGGCGGGTACAGCTGCCCGAGCAGCTCTGCGTAGGACTGGTGCAGGTCGGCCAGCTCCTGCTGCGTCGCGCGCAGGCGCTCGTCGAGCAGCGCGAGGAAGTGCCCGAGCGCGTGCCACGGGGAGTCGGCGTCGGGCACCCGCTTCTTGGCGTCCCTGCTGAGGCGCTGGACGGCTTGGACGATGTCCGGGTGCAGGGTGGGGTCGACGCGCGCGCCCCGGGGCAGTGCGCCAGGCGGCGGACCGCCGTGGTTGCGCGGGTTCGCGCCGGTCTCCACGACCTCGAGCCCGGCCTTCGCGCAGTAGAAGGCCAGCAGGCGCGGGTCGTAGAAGCGCACGTGCGTGGGGTCGCGCCAGAAGTCGTACCCCTGGACGGACAGGCAGGCGGCGTTGGGCGTCGCGGCGACGAAGACACCGCCAGGCGCGAGCACGCGAGCGGACTCGACGACCACGTCCTCCAGCGCGTCCGGCTCGAGGTGCTCGACGAAGTGCGCGGAGAAGACGCCCTGCGCGCTGCCGTCGGCCCGGCTGCGCAGACCGGTGAGCGCGTCCGCCAGCTGCACGTCGTGCCCCGCAGCCGTGGCCGCCTGCACCATGCCCTCGTCCAGGTCGATGCCCTCGGCCTCCACGCCTGCCTCGCGCAGCAGCGACAGGAACTCACCGCGGCCGCAGGCCAGCTCGAGGACCGGCCCCTTCGCGAACAGCGGCACGTAGTGCGACAGGCCCGACTTCGCGTGCTCAGGGTCATAGCCCATGTAGGCGTAGTAGTCGCTCTCGAGGCGCGTCATGCGCGGGTCACCGTCGTTGTGGCGGGGACGGCGAGAAGACCGGGCAGGTCGCCGGTCTCGACCCAGACGGCGTCGTCGAAGCGGCGGGCGGTGAGAGGCAGGCCCGTCTCGGCGTGGTCGACCTGCACGCCCACGACGAAGGCGCCGTTCAGCGGCGGGACGGCGTCCACCGCGAAGTCGACGAGGTACCGGCCGGGCTCGGCTGGCAGGCCGTGCCCCTTGGACGTGCGCATCGACCAGACCGGGATGTCGCCGGCGCCCATGACCACGGCGCCGACCTCACCGGGGTAGACCTCGCGAGAGGGCAGCACTTCGCACTCGACCCGCAGGTGGAACGGCTCCCCGGCGGCGAAGCGGCCGCGCGCGGGGCCGCCGGCGGACGCCGAGACGTGCGCTGCGTGCACCACCACGCCGCCCTTCTCGGCCGGCCCGGACGGCTCGCCGACGGGCCGGTCCGTGCCCAGGATCTTGCGCAGCGTGCCCACGGCGAAGGCCGGGTCGCCGTCGTACTGCACCCGTCCGTGGTCCACCACGACGCCGCGCGTGCAGAGCTGCGTGACCAGGTCGAGCGAGTGCGTGACGAACAGGATGGTCCTGCCGTCCTGCTGGAACTGCTCGATCTTCGCCAGGCACTTGCGGGCGAAGGCCTCGTCGCCGACGGCGAGCACCTCGTCGACGAGGAGCACGTCCGGGTCGACGTGCACCGCGATGGAGAAGGCGAGCTTCACGTACTCGCCGGAGCTGTAGTGCTTGACCGGGTCGTCGATGCGCGGGGCCTGCTCGGAGAAGTCCACGATCGACTCGAGCAGCCCGTCGACCTCGCGGCGCGGGAGCCCGAGCAGCGCGGCGTTCAGGTAGACGTTCTCCCGGCCGGTCAGCTCGCCGTTGAAGCCCGCTCCGAGCTCGAGCAGCGAGGCGATGCGCCCCTGCACCTCGACCTCGCCCGAGGTCGGCCGCAGGATGCCGGCCAGCACCTTGAGCAGCGTGGACTTGCCGGCGCCGTTGGGGCCGATGAGCCCGACGGTCTCGCCCTCGCCGACGACGACGTCGACGTCGCGCAGCGCCCAGAACTCCTCGCTGGGGCCGCGGTCCCTCGTCGTGAGGCCCTTCACGAAGCGCTCTTTGAGCTGGGTCGCCCTGCTGCTGTGCGAGACGAACCGCTTGCTGACACCCCGTGCCTCGATGACGGCACGCCTGCTCACGCGGAGCCCCCGCCGTGGGGAAGCACTACAGGTCTTCCGCGAAGTCGACCTGGTACCGGCGGAAGACCCGGCGGGCCAGCAGGAGCAGCAGCCCGGCGACGAGGAAGCCGAGGGCCAGGTTGCGCAGGTAGAACAGATAGCCCGGGTCGGCGAGGACCTGGACCGGCCGACCGTCGTCGCCGATCGGCGTGGCCTCCACGTACACCGCGCGCTGCACCGTCGCCACGATCGTCGCCGTGGGGTTGAGGAAGTAGACCCAGAACAGGTCACCGAGCTGGTCCTTGACCAGTCCCACCGGGTAGAGGATCGGGTTCGTCCAGAACCAGACCAGCATGAAGATCTCGACGAAGTGGCTGGTGTCGCGGTAGCGGACGTTCAGGGCGCTGGCGATCGTGCCCAGCGCGATGGTGAGGACCAGCAGCAGGCCGAGCGCCGGGACGAGGAGCAGGAACTGCGGCCCGAAGAAGCTGATACCGCTGAGCAGCGCGATGACGAGCAGCACCGGCAGCTGGAGGGCGAGCTGCACCATCGCGAAGCCGACTCCGGCCAGCGGCAGGACGGCCAGCGGGAAGCGGACCTTCTTCACCAGTCCGGCGTTGCCGACGACGCTGGTGGAGGCGTTGCCGACGCCCTGGCTGAAGGCGGTGAAGGCGAGCAGCCCCGCCATCAGGTAGACGTGGTAGTCCGGCACGCCGGCGTCGAAGACGTAGGTGAAGATCACGTAGTAGATGCCGAGCATGAACAGCGGGTTCGCCAGGCTCCACACGAACCCGAGCGCGGACCCTTGGTACTTGACCTTCAGGTCCTTGCTCACCAGCTGCCTCAGCAGGTCCCACCGGATGCGCCCCTGGGCGCTCGCGCGTGCGCTCGCGAGCGCGGCGCGATCGGCTGCGAGGGCGGGGGCGGACACGGCGGTCAGCCTAGGGCGTGGGCCTTCGCCGGCCCTGGGAGACGGTGACGCCGCCGTTAGGGTGGCGCGGTGACGTCGACGCTCGCCGGTCCGGCTGCGAGCGCGGCCACCGGGACGTCGCAGCAGCCCCCCGCGGGCGGCCGTGCGCTGAGCGCGCTGGACCTGCTGTCCGGGGGAGCTCTGCTGCTGGTCGCGCTGCTCGCCTGGTCCTCGCTGGCTCTGGCGCACCTCGGCCAGCACTCCGCGCCCGCCGTCCTGGGGGTGACGCTGCTGGCCGTCGTGCCGCTCGGCGGCGGGGCCGCCGTCCTCGCCCGACGGGCCGGCGTCCGGCTCGTGGCTGACCTCCCGGCCGTCGGTGTCGCGCTGGCCTGCGCAGCCGTGGCCGCTGCGCTCACCTTCCCGGGCTTCTCGTACGGCGTCGCCGACAAGGACCCGGGCGGCTACGTCTCGCACGCGATCGCCATCTCGCAGACCGGGGACTACTCCTTCGTGGACCCGGTGCTGGCCACGGCGGCGCTGGACCCGACGTTCCCCGTGCAGCTCACGTCGCCGGGAGCGCGGTTCGCGGGGGTGTGGGTCCGCGACGCCTCGACCGGCTTGATCGTTCCGCAGTTCTACCACCTGTGGCCGGCCCTGCTGGCGACGTCGTACGACCTCGGCGGGCGCTCTGCACTGCTCGCCACGGTGCCGCTGATGGGGGTGCTGTCGGTGCTGGCGCTGTGCGCCGCGCTGCGCCGCGCAGGCACGCGCCTGCTCGGCTCCACCGGTGGCCTCGTCGCCGCCGGCGCCGGCGGTCTGCTGCTCGCGACGAACATGCTGCAGGTCTGGCAGGCGCGGTTCCCGACGACGGAGGTGTTCGCGCAGGCGCTGTACGTCGGCGCGCTGCTCGGCGTCGTCGTCGCGTTGCAGACCGGCTGGCGGCCTGCGGCCGGGCTGTCCGGTCTTCTGGTCGGCGTCGCCTGGCTCAACCGCGCGGACGGCGTCCTGCTCGTGCTGCTCGCCACCGCGGTCGGCGCCGCGCTGCTGAGCCTGCGGCGGTGGGACGCGCGCGCGACGTGGTTCCTGGGTGGCCTCGCCGTCGTGACGCCGCACGCGCTGCTGCAGGCGTACGACCTCGCGCTGGCGTACTCGAACGCCAACAGCATCCCGTCGTTGCCGCTGCTCGCCCTCGCGATCGGCGGGTCGTTCGCGCTGGCCCTCGTGCTGCGGCTGCTGCCGCTGCACCGTGTCGCGGACGCGCTGCACGAACGGCGGCCGCAGGTCGTGCTCGGACTGCTCGTCGTCGCCGGCGCGGTCGGCCTGCTGGCGCTGGGCTTCCTGCGGCCACGGCTCTTCGGCGCCGACTACTTCACCTACAACGACCAGGGCTCGATCCGCTCCTTCGACGAGCAGATCATGCGGCGGCTGTCGTGGTTCATCAGCCTGCCCGGGTTCGCGCTGATGGTGCTCGGCCTGACGGTGGTCGCGGTCCGGCGGTGGCACGCGTCGGTGTGGGCGCTCGTCCTGCCGACGCTGCCGATCCTCGCCGTGTACGGGTTCACCGCGAGCAACTCCACCCGGATGCTGTGGTGGACCCGGCGCTACGTGCCGACCGTGCTGCCGGGCGTCGTCGTGCTCGTGGCCCTGGCTCTGGCCTTCTTCGTCGTGTGGCGCTACAAGGGCAGGCTTGTCACCGCGGTCCCCGCCGTCGCGGCCCTGGCCGGACTGCTCGCGTTCTTCCTGTCGCAGTCGCTGCCGCTGCGCGCGCACGACGAGTGGAAGGGGTCGTTCGCCCTCAGCCAGAAGCTGGCCGACCTCGCCCAGGGCGAGGACGGCGTCTACCTGTGGGAGGTGGACCAGGGCTGCTGCGCGTCCGTGACGCAGCTGTTCGCCACGCCGCTGTGGCTGCAGCACGGGCAGCTGTCGGCGCTGCTGCCGAGCAACGCCTCGATGGAGCTCGACGGCAACGCCCGGCGCACCGTGATCGAGCGCTACCGGGAGCGCTTCGCCGGCCAGCCGCTCTTCGTCGTCGCCGACAAGGGCGAGCTCCCGGCCGGCATCGACCCGGCGTCGGTGCAGCCCGTCCTGGACGAGGAGCTGACCCTCCCGATGTGGGAGGAGAGCAACGAGGAGCGACCGGACGAGGCGCGCGAGGTCCCGGTGCACGTGTCGGTGTGGCGGGTCCGCTGACGTCACGGCTCGCCGCGCCGGTGACGTACCTGGTGCTGGCCGTGCTCGGGCACCTGCCCGCCTTCCGCTCGCTGACGACCACCACGACGTGCAGCTGCCGCGACGCGCCCCAGCACGACTGGTTCCTCGGCTGGACGCCGTACGCCGTCGGCTCCGGCCGCTCGCCGTGGTTCAGCCAACACCTCGTCGCACCCGACGGCGTGAACCTCATGTGGAACACCTCGCTGCCGCTGCCCGCGCTGCTGATGTGGCCGGTCACGGCGACGGCGGGCGTGCTCGCCTCGCACACGCTGCTCGCGGTGCTGTCGTTCGCCGGCTCGGCCACCACCATGTGGCTGGCCACCGGCCGCTTCGTCACCTGGGGCTGGGCGCGCTTCGCCGCGGGGCTGCTCTACGGCTTCAGCCCGTACCTCGTCGCGCAGGGCACGGGCCACCTGAACCTGTCGCTGGTGCTGCTGCCGCCGCTGGTGCTGCTGCTCGCGCACGAGCTGCTCGTCCGGCAGTCGCGGCGGCCGGTCGTCGTCGGGCTGCTGCTCGGGCTCGTCGCCCTCGCCCAGCTGCTCATCACCGAGGAGGTGCTCGCGTCGACCTTCGTCGTCGCGCTGGTCGGCACGGTCGTGCTCGCGGTGCAGCACCGCGCCCTGGTGCGCGCGCGGGTGCGGCACGCCGCTGTCGGCCTGGCCACCGCTGCCGGGGTGCTGAGCGTGCTGGCGGCCTGGCCGCTGTCGGTGCAGTTCTTCGGCGAGCAGCGGATCACCGGGTCGGTGCAGGACACCTCGCGCTTCGCCGCCGACCTGCTCGGCGGTGTGGTGCCGACGATCCACCAGGCCCTCGGCACCGACGCGACCCTCACCTGGGGCGGCAACGACAGCGAGAACGGCAGCTACCTCGGGCTGCCCCTGGTCGTGCTGCTCGTCGTGCTGGCCTGGCGCTTCCGGTCGGTGCCTGTCGTGCGCTGGGCGTCGGTGGTCGGGCTCGTCGCCTGGGTGCTGTCGCTGGGGGAGCGGCTGCACGTCGCGGGCAGCGAGACCGGGGTGCCGTTGCCGTACCTGCTGTTCACGCACCTGCCGGTGCTGCACAACATGGTGGCGGTCCGGTACAGCCTCTACGTCGTGCTGCTCGCCGCGCTGGTGCTCGCCGTCGGGCTGGACCGGATGCACGCGTCCGGCCGACTGCGGCCGGCGGTCGCCCTCCCCGTTGCGCTGCTGTGCGTCGTCCCGCTCGTGCCGGACTGGCCCTACTCCTACGAGGAGGCCGATGCGCCGCCCTACTTCTCGTCGGAGGCGGTGCAGGCCGTGCCGGAGGGGTCGCTCGCGCTGACCTACCCGGTGCCGCGCTTCCCGGGCAGCGCGCCGATGCTCTGGCAGGCGCAGGCCGGGTTCCGCTACCGGTCGGTCGGCGGTTACGCGTACACGCCCCGGCCGGACGGGCGGGGCACCTTCGCCGGCGGCATCACGAACTGGGAGCGGGTCGTGTCCCCGGCGCCGCGCGGACGGCTGGGCGAGGTCGCGCCGCAGGTCCGCGAGGCGCTGCTGCGGGAGATGGAGCAGCTCGGTGCGGAGTCGGTGCTGGTGGCGGACCGGCCGGGGGCAGACGACGTCGTGCGGGTGGTGACCTACGTCCTCGGCCGCGGCCCGGACGAGACCACCGGCGGCGTGACCGCCTGGTACGCGCTGGCGCCGCGGGAGCGGCTCCTCGAGCTGGGCTAGGTCCAGCTGTCGGCGCGGCCGATGACCGTCGCCGGCACCCCGCCGACCACGGCGCCTGCGGGCACGTCTCTCGTCACGACGGCGCCGGCCGCGACGACCGCGCCGTCGCCGATGGTCACGCCTTTGAGGACGACCGCGCGGGTGCCCACCCAGACGCGGTCGCCGATCGTGATGGGCCCGCTCCTCGGCTGCTCCACCCCGTCGAGGGTGATGGCGTGGAAGTCGTCGTCGAGCAGCTGCACGTCCCAGGAGAGCGTGCAGTGCTCGCCGATGGTGATGCCGGTCGCGCACAGGAGCTTCGTGCCGACGCCGTTCACGTTGGTGCCGTGCCCGATCGTCAGCCGGCCGCCGTCGACGACGACGCGCACGCCGCGCTGCAGCGACACGATCCCGTCGCAGTGGAAGGCAGCGCCCTCGCGCACGCGCACCACGCTCGTGTCGTGCTCGCTCGACAGGCCGAACGACCCGAGGCCGATCCGCAGGGCGCCGCCCTCGCGGACGTGGATGCGCTCCGCGCCGTCGAGCACGGTCCTCGCGCCGATCCAGATGCGCCGCCTGCGGTGGCGCAGGCCGCCGTAGAAGGCGCGCGCGCTGGTCTCCCTCGCGCCCCGCAGCGCCTGCATCGCCGACCGGTAGGTCGTGTAGTCGCTCTCCGCGGGCATCAGCCGGCGCGGCGCACAGGCGTCCTGCGCGGCGTGCGCGGGACGGCCCGCTCCGCCATGTCGACCGGTGCCGGGCTGCTGGGGTCGAGCTGCCCGAAGCGCATCTTCTTCACGTGCTCGAGCTGGTCCTCGATGAGCGCGCGGTTCGTGCGCAGCAGGTCCCCGATGATCCCGACGATGACGCTCATGAAGCTCATCACCAGCAGGATCGTCCCGACGAGCAGGGACTGCAGGTGGTTGCCGTCGTCGCCGACCGCCTTGAGCACCGCGTAGCGCACGAACGGGATCAGCCCCAGCACGCCGAGCAGCACGGCGAAGAAGCTGAAGATCACGTACGGCTTGTACATGATGTAGGCCTTGACGATGGCGCCGGCCGACTTCAGGACGTGCTGCCAGGTGCTCTTGAACAGCCGGGACTCGCGCGTCTTGGCGTTCGTGCGGATCGGGACGCTCTCGATCGCCATCCGCTTGTTGCCGGCCTGGATGATCGTCTCCATGCAGTAGCTGAACTGCGTGATCGTGTTCAGCAGCATGAGCGAGTCGCGGGAGTAGGCGCGGAAGCCGCTGGCCGCGTCCGGCAGGTTCGTCCCGGCCGCCTTGTTCACGATGCGACTGCCCAGCTTCTGCAGCAGCACCTTGGGGCCGGAGAAGTGCTCGACCAGGTGGACCTGGCGGTCGGCGATGACGATGTCGGCGCGTCCGGCGAGGATCGGCTGCACCAGGTCGCCGATGCGCTCCTGCGGGTACTGGTTGTCGCCGTCGGTGTTCACGACGATGTCCGCGCCGAGCTCCAGCGCCCGCTGCACGCCGTCGTGGAACGACCGGCCGAGTCCGCGGTTGCGGGCGTGCCGCACGAAGTGCTCGACGCCGTGCTCCTTGGCGACCTCGATCGTCCGGTCGGTCGAGCCGTCGTCGATGATCAGCACGAGGATCTCGTCGATCCCCGGGATCTCCTTGGGGATGGTGGAGAGGACCGCGGGGAGGGTCTCCTCCTCGTTCAGGCAGGGGACCTGGACCACGAGGCGCACGCGGTGATCCTACCGACCTGGAGATCGCCGGGCGGCCGACGCGGCCGGGGGACCTCCGCCAGCTGTCGCAGTACGCCCCGCCGGAGCGCAGACGAGGCCTGGCGCTACAGCTGGCGGAAGGGGGTCAGGCCTTCGTCGCCCAGACGATGGTCCACGGGTACGGCGAGGCGACCTTGCGGACCGTCGCGCACTGCGAGACGAACCGCTGGAAGCCGGCGCCCGTCCAGTGGTTGAGGTGGCCGGGCGTGTTGCCCAGGTCCTTGAGGTAGCGGCCGGTCAGCAGGTTGGACCCGCGGAAGAACGGCTCGTGCGGGACGGACAGCAGCATGTGGCGCGAGGTCACCCGGGCCAGCTCGCGCAGCCCGGCAGCCGGGTCACGCAGGTGCTCGAGGACCTCGACGCACACCACCAGGTCGAACTGCTCGTCCTTGAACGGCAGCCGCTCGGCGTCGGCGTGCAGGTAGTGCGGCCCGGGACGGGAGCGCCACTCCTCGCGCAGGCCGGCGTCGGGCAGGTCGATGCCGACGCAGGAGCCGAAGCGCTCCTGCATCTTGAGGCTGATGACGCCCTCGCCGGCACCCACCTCGAGCGGCCGCGTGCCGGGCTTGGTGTCGGCGGCGATGTCGCCCACCATCGCGTCCAGCCGGGTGACGAAGCGCTCGGTCAGCCACTTGATAGCGGGGTTCTTCGCCGTGTACTTCTTGGTGTGGTTGCCGATCACCACACCGGGCGTCTCGGGCGCTGCGGTCATGCGCCGAGGCTAGCGTGATCTCGTGAAGCAGACGCTTGGCCGGGCCGTGCGGGCCGGCTTCCTGCTGCTCGCCCTCGTGCTGCTCGCGCTGGCCCTGCGCGAGCAGGGCGACGAGGCCTTGGCCGCCGCCCGCGACGTCGGCTGGACGGCGGCGGCCGGCAGCCTGGCGGCCGTCCTGGTGGGGCTGCTGGCCTCCGCGATGGTCTGGCGTGCGCTGCTGGCCGACCTCGGGACGCCCCTCGCGGCCAGGCCTGCCCTGCACGTCTTCTTCCTCGGCCAGCTCGGCAAGTACGTCCCCGGCCAGGTGTTCGCCATCGCGGCGCAGATGGAGCTGGGCCGCTCGCAGGGCGCGCCGCGGAGCCGGGTCGGCACGGCCAGCCTGCTGTTCATGGGGGTGCTGGTCGCGGCCGGCCTGCTCACCGCGGCCGTCGCCCTGCCGCTCACCAGTCCGGACGCGCTGCGCGACCACGCGTGGGTGCTGCTCCTGCTGCCCGTCGTCCTGGTCGCGCTGCACCCGCCGGTGCTCACACGCCTGGTCGCGCTGATGCTCCGCGTGCTCAGGCGCGACCCGCTGGAGCGGGCGCTGAGCCGGCGCGGTGTCGCCGCCGCGCTCGGCTGGGCGCTCGCCATGTGGGTCGCGTACGGCGTCCACCTGTGGCTGCTGGTCCGCCCGCAGGACACGCAGGGCCGCGCGGACCTGCTGCTGCTGAGCCTGGGGGCGTACGCCCTCGCCTGGACCGCGGGCTTCCTGTTCGTCGTGGCGCCGGCCGGCGCGGGGGTGCGCGAGCTGGCGCTGATCGCGGCGCTCGCCCCCGTGCTGGACCAGGCGGCGGCTCTCGCCGTCGCGGTGCTCAGCCGCGTGCTGATGACGCTGGGCGACCTGCTCTGGGGAGCGGCCGGCGCCGCGCTGAGGCCACGATCGCGTCACGAACCTGGTGCTGATGTGGCAGATGTGACTAGTGTCCGGGCTGTTCAGCAGCCGGGGAAGGCTGCCGACGTCTGACAGGTACGCCCCTTCTTGCGGAGACGACCCTGATGCGCCGCCCTCCTCGCACGGCCTGGACCGCCCTCGTCGGCCTGCTCGCCAGCGGCCTGGTCGTGGTCGGCACCGCCGCGCCGGCCTCGGCAGAGGAGGTCGCCGAACGACCCGCGGACGGCGTCTTCAGCATCGAGGGGCACGGCTGGGGCCACGGCCGCGGCATGAGCCAGTGGGGCGCGCAGGGCGCCGCCAGCCAGGGCGTCAGCGCCGAGACGATCGTCAGCACCTACTACCCGGGCACCGCGCGCACCGTCCTGGCGCCGGCACCGATCCGGGTCAAGCTCATGGGCGACGAGGGCACCGACCTGCAGGTGCACGCCGCCAGCGGGCTGAAGGTCACCGACACCAGCACCGGCACCACGCAGGAGCTGCCCGCCGGCCCCACCCGCTGGCGCGTGACCGTCGACAGCGCCGGCCTGCACGTGCAGTCGCTCACCGGGTCGACCTGGACCCCGTACGCCCTCGGCGGCGGCACGACCTCCGCCGGACCGGTGCGGTTCAGCGGGCCGACCTTCGTGCGGGTCGCCTTCCCGGACGGCACCAGCCGCGACTACCGCGGCGCCGTGCAGGCCGTGAAGACGGCGGCCACCGCCCTGGCCAGCATCGTGGTGCTCCCGCTGGAGGACTACCTGCTCGGCGTCGTCCCGCGCGAGGCGTCCAGCGGCTGGAAGCCGGCAGCGCTGCAGGCCCAGTCCATCGCCGCGCGGTCGTACAGCGCGAACAAGCGCGAGCGCGTCGCCGGCACCGGGATCTTCGACATCTGCGACACGACCCAGTGCCAGGTCTTCGGCGGCAGCCGCCTCTACACCGCGAACGGCACCGTGAGCGAGCTCGAGCCGGCGTCGACGACCGAGGCGGTGCGGGCCACCGCCGGCGTGGTGCGGACGTACGAGGGGACGTCGATCTTCGCGGAGTTCAGCAGCTCGAACGGCGGCTGGTCCACCAAGGGCGACTTCTCGTACCTCGTCGCGAAGCGCGACGACTGGGACGGCGCCATCGCCAACCCGGTGCACAGCTGGAAGGCGACGCTGCGGGCGAGCGACCTCGAGCGGCGCTTCCCGGCGGTCGGCACCCTGCGGCGCATCAAGGTCACGAGCCGCGACGGCAACGGCGAGTGGGGCGGCCGCGTCAAGACCGTGGTGCTCGAGGGCGTCAGCAGCACCGGCGCCGCGACCAGCGTCGGCACCACCGGCGCGGGCGTCTACAACGCCAAGCCCTGGCCCGGGAGCAGCGACGGGCTGCGCTCCTCCTGGTGGCGGGTGGTCTCGGTGGAGACCGGCAGCGCCGTCACGGCGCAGTCCGCGGCTCCGACGCTGGTGCGACCGCCGGGCGCCTCCACCGGCAGCCTCACCGCCACGCTGAAGAACACCGGCGCGACCGCCTGGCCGGTCGCCGGGCTGCACCTGGCCGTCGCCTCCCCGCCCGGTCAGGCCGACCCGCTGGCCGGGGGCTCGACCCGCCCCGGCGCGTTCGTGCGCGCCAGCCGGGCCGGCGCCACCACCGTGTCGCCCGGCGAGACCGCCGAGTTCGCCATACGGCTCGACGCGGCCGGCGTGCAGCCGGGCGCCCATGGCCGGGCCTACCGCCTGCGCGTCGGGGACGGTCCGGTCTTCGGGGCGACCGTCTCCTGGCGCGTCCAGGTCGACGCGGCGCTGCTGACCGCGGTGCACGCCTCGGTCGCGGCCGCGCCCGGTGCCGCGCCGGCGACCGCCGGTGGCCCCGCCCCGGTGCTCCCGGACGGGCGCACGGTGGTGGTGCCCCGCAACGGCCGGTCCACCGTGCGCTGGCAGCTCAAGAACACCGGCAACCTGGGGTGGCCCGCTGGCGGACCGGTGCAGCTGGGCACCTCCGGCCCCCGCAACCGCGTCAGCACCTCGGCCGGGAGCGACTGGCTCAGCACCAGCCGCCCGACCCGGCTGCTGGCCGCCACCGCGCCCGGCGCGACCGGCGCCTTCGACCTCGTGCTGCACGGCGCCGGCCGGCCGGTCGGCGTGACTGCGGAGGCCTTCGAGCCGCTGTGGGCCGGTCACGGCTGGATCGAGGGCGCCGCCCGCACCTTCGACGTCGTCCGCGTCGACCCCGCGGTGAGCCGCCTCGCGATGCTGCACGCCGGTCCGGCCGCCAAGGTGACGCTCCAGCGGGACACCACCCTCGTCGTCCGGCTGCGCAACCTCGGCGGCTCCCCGTGGCAGATCGGCACCGAGCGGCTGGCCACGGCGGCGGACGCGCCGTACGCCCTCGCGACCTCCGCCTGGACCTCCCCGAGCCGTCCGCCGGCCCTCGCGGCCAACGTCGTCCGGCCGGGCGCCACCGCGGTGCACCCCGGCGAGGTCGGCGAGTGGCGGATCCCGCTGTCCGCGTTGCGCAAGGCCGCCGGTACTCACCGGCTGGTGCTCCAGGCCGTCAACGGGAGCGCCCGGTACGGCCCGCAGATCAGCACGGACGTGACGGTCCCTGCGTCACGCACGCCGGTCTTCAAGGGCTCGGGACCGCGGTACGTCGGCGTCGGATGAGGCTGGGTGTCGTCCTCGAGCAGTGCCTGGCCCCGGTGCCCGGGGGGACTGGCCGCTACAGCCGTGAGATCGCCGCCGCGCTGGCCCGCGGCGCCGACCCGGACGACGTGGTCGAGGGGGTCGTCGCCTGGCACCGCTCCACCGCAGCGGCCGAGGTCGAGGGCGTACGGGGGCCTCGTCGCCTGCCGCTGCCGCGGCGGGCGCTGGTCGCCGCGTGGGAGCGGGGGCGCGGGCCGCGGGTCCCCGGCGACGTCGTCCTCGCGCCGACGCCGCTGTTCCCGCCCGGGCCTGCGCCACGGGTGGTCGTCGTGCACGACGCCGTCCCGTGGACCCACCCGCAGACGCTGACACCCCGGGGGGTCGCCTGGCACCGCGCGCAGGTGGGACGCGCCGCGTCGGAGGCGGCGCTCGTGGTGGTGCCGACGCTCGCCGTGGCCGACGAGCTGCGGCGGCACGTCCGCCTGCGCGAGCTGCTGGTGGTCGGCGAGGGCGTCAGCGGCGACCTGGCGCTGCCTCCGGACGCGGACGCGCGCGCCACCCGCATGCGGCTGCCGGACCGCTACCTGCTGACCGTCGCCACGCTCGAGCCGCGCAAGGGGCTGGACGTCCTGCTGGCCGCGCTCGCTCTGCCGGAAGCGCCTGACCTGCCGCTGCTCTGCGTCGGCCAGCCGGGCTGGGGAGGCGTCGAGGTGACCGGCGCACGGGCGCTCGGCCGGGTGCCGGACGCCGACCTGGCGGTCCTGCTCGACCGGGCGACGGCACTGGTGGTGCCGAGCCGCGCGGAGGGCTTCGGGCTGCCGCTGCTCGAGGCCATGGCGGCGGGCACCCCCGTCGTCACGAGCGACGCGGCCGCGCTCGTCGAGGTCGGCGGCGGGGCAGCGCGGGTGAGCCCGCTGGAGCCGGCCGCGCTGGCCGCGGCGCTGCAGGAGGTGGTAGCCGACGAGGCCCTGCGCGCGCGGATGTCCGACGCCGGACGGGTGCGCGCTGCGGCCTTCTCCTGGGACGCCGCAGCCGCCTCGCTGTGGTCGGCGCTGCGCGGGCTCTCGACGCCGCGGCGGGCGTAGGCTCGCGGGCGGCCCAGCCACCGCCCCAGAACTGCCCCCGAGAGGAGCCGACGCGTGACCGCCGGCACCACAGGACCGAGCGGTCCCCGCGTCCTTGTCGACGCGACCGCGGTCCCCGCCGACCGTGGCGGCGTCGGGCGCTACGTCGACGGGCTCATCGCCGCGCTCGCCGCGGGCGGGGCCGACCTTGCCATCGTCTGCCAGCGCGCGGACGCCGAGAGGTACAGCCGCCTCGCCCCGTCCTCGAGGGTCGTGCCCGGTCCCGCGGCGATCGCGCACCGGCCCGCGCGGCTCGCCTGGGAGCAGACCGGCCTGCCGATGGTCGCCCAGCAGGTCGACGCGCAGGTCCTGCACTCGCCGCACTACACGATGCCGCTGCGCTCCGGCCGGCCCGTCGTGGTCACCGTGCACGACGCGACGTTCTTCACCGACCCCGACCTGCACAGCTCGGTCAAGGGCACCTTCTTCCGCTCGGCGACCCGCACCGCGCTGCGCCGCGCGGCCCGGGTCGTGACCCCGAGCAAGGCGACGCGCGACGAGCTCGTCCGGGTGCTCGACGCCGACGCCACCAAGGTCGACGTCGCCTACCA